>NZ_JAAGPK010000138.1:0-239 GCF_017104685.1 Burkholderia sp. Tr-20355
AGCATTAAAAAAAAAAAAAAAATAGAATTATCAGTAAGGTGTAAATGTCTAAAAAAAAACGATAATGGATTACAGCGATAATAGGATGATTGACAGGAAGGACCACATTGTACGTATGTTGTGCAGAAACATGATAACATCGTTGCACCGTGCTCGCGCAAATCTCGTGTCGAGAGCAGTACGGTTGTGTTCGACAAATGAGTAAGCATGTCCTTCTAACACATATCGCTCTGTGATGC
>NZ_JAAGPK010000139.1:0-21664 GCF_017104685.1 Burkholderia sp. Tr-20355
TCGCGCGCCGCCCGGCCGCGCGGCGTTTCGCACGACTCGCGCGGCGCGTCCGGCGCCCGCGCGCCTCACGCATGACAATTCCGGAGGCAGCTTGACCCAAGCCCACGTTCAATCCGGCACCGCACGCGCGCTGCCGCCGTCACGCGGCGCCGATGCGCCGCGCCGCACCGTCGCGCTCGACGACGTACCGCTCAACCGTTTCCACGTGAAGATCGCCGGCCTGACGTTCGGCGCGCATTTTACCGAGGGCTACACGCTCGGCACGATCGGCTACGCACTCGCCGCGCTCGGCAGGCAGATGCCGATCGACGCGTTCTGGATGGGAATGATCGGCTGTTCGGCGCTGATCGGCATCTTCTTCGGCAGCCTCGTGTTCGGCTGGCTGTCCGACCGCATGGGCCGGCAGAAGATCTTCCTGACGAGCTTCGTGATCATCACGGCGGCCGCGTTCGCGCAGTGCTTCGTCAGCTCGCCGCTCGAACTGTGCGTGTTGCGCGTGCTGATCGGCTTCGGGATGGGCGGCGACTTCACGGTCGGCCACGCGATCCTCGCCGAATTCTCGCCGCGCAAGCATCGGGGTGCGCTGCTCGGTTCGTTCAGCGTGATCTGGACGATCGGTTATGTGGCCGCGAACGTGCTTGGCCTCGCCTACAGCGACGTCACGCCGGACGCATGGCGCTGGCTGCTCGCGTCGGCCGCCTTGCCCGCGCTGATCGTGCTGGTGCTGCGCATCGGCACACCCGAATCGCCGCGCTGGCTGCTCGGCAAGGGCCGCGAGCGGGAAGCGCGTGCGATCGTCGCGAAGCACTTCGGGCCGCACGTGATGCTCGACGGCTCGGCCGAACCGCATGCGAATACGGGTTTTGCGCGACTGTTCCAGCGCGACCTGATCCGCCGGACCGTCTTCAACTGCGCGTTCTTCGTGTGCCTCGTGATTCCGTACTTCGCGATCTACACGTTCCTGCCGACGATCCTGACGACGATCGGCCTCGCCGAGGGCTTCGGCGCGGACCTGCTGCTGAACGGCTTCCTCGTGCTGGGCGCGCTGATCGGCATCTGGCTGACGATCCGGCTGTCGCGGCGCGGCTTCCTGATCGGCTCGTTCGCGGTGACGTGTGCGTCGCTCGCCGCGCTCGCGATGCTGCCGTCGTCGGCGGCGCTGGCGATGATCGTCGCGTTCGCGGTGTTCACGCTGACGATGTCGGCGTTCAGCAACCTCGTCGGCGTGTTCCCGCCCGAGTGCTTCCCAACCGAAGTGCGCGCAAGCGGCGTCGGCCTCGCGATCGCGTGCAGCCGGCTCGGCTCGGCGATCGGCACGTTCCTGCTGCCGGTCGGCATCGCGACGCTCGGGTTTCACGCGACGATGTTCGCGCTGGCGGGCGTGCTGCTCGTCGGGATGATCGTGTCGATCGCTTGGGCGCCCGAGACGAAGCATCTGACGCTGGAGGAGGCGTCGAGGCACTGACGGCGGAAAACGCACGGCCGCGACTCGGCCCGACGGTCCGTCCGCCGGGCTGCGCACGATCGCGTGTCGCCCCGCGTCGACGCGCCGTCTTCAACGTGGGGCGCATCGATCCCGCGAAGTGCCAGTTGCCGATCTTCACGGATGCCCAGGCAGAAGCCCTGGCGCGCCGACAAACGCTGACGCACTTCGGGGTGCCCCCGGATTCGTAACCGCCGCGACGAAACGAAACCGCGCGGCGCGAACGGGTAACGATCGCGCCGCCGCCCCGTTCCCGGTAACGATCGTTCACAGATACCGAAACCCCTGCACGGCAAGGCGGGGACGGACCGAACCGACCGGCCTCCACGAACGGATCAGCCGCGCCTCGGTACCGACATCGTCACGCCTACCCCCGCTTCCCCGCCTGCTGTCGCAACCACGCGGCAAACGCAACCACATGCTCGAGCGCGACGCTCTCCGGCTCGACATCGAGCCAGTATCCGAACGGCCCGATCGGTTGCACCGGCGACAACCGAACGAGGCTGCCCTCGCCGATCTCCTCCTCGATCATGTTCAGGTCGACCACCGCGAGCCCCGCGCCCTTGCGCGCCGCGCGAATCGCCTGTTCGAGCGTGGAAAACTCGATACCGTCGCCGATCCGCGTGACCGGCATGCCCGCCTGCTCGCACCAGTCGGCCCATAGCGCGAGACGCTTGCCCTCGTGCAGCACATGCAGCGACGGCAGCCGGCCGAGCAGCACGTCGAGCGCGTCGCCGCGATAACGCGGGGCGCCGACGAGCGCGTGCCGCTCCATCATCAGCAGTTCGGATTGCATCCCGGCACGCGCCGCGCGCCCGAAGCGGATGTGGCAATGGCAATCGTCGGCCGGCTCGGTGCGGATCGACAGCTCGACGTCAGGCAATGCTTCCGCGAGCGCGCCGAGGCGCGGCGAAAACCACTGCGTTGCAAACGTCGGCGGCAGCGACACCGTCAGGCGCCGCTTCGCGCCCGGCCGCGCGGCGGCGACTTCGCCGACGCCCCGCTCGATCGTGTCGAACGCCTGCCCGACGAACGGCAGCAACCGCCGGCCCGCGTCGGTCAGGCGCACGCCCTTGTGATCGCGCTCGAACAGCCGCGCGCCGAGCGCTTCCTCGAGCAGCCGGATCTGCCGGCTCACCGCGCCTTGCGTCACGCACAGCGAAACCGCCGCGCGATTGAAGCTCAGGTGACGCGCGGTCTCCTCGAAAAATCGCAGCGCGATCAACGATGGCAGGCGTCGCATGATGTGTGTCCCCTTCGTTCGTATCGTTTGTATCGTTCGCCGTATCGGCGGCCGTCATGCCGTGCAAACCCGGAGGCCCGGCATCCCTCATCGCTTCAGTCGTCGCCCCCGCGCGCTCGGTCTCCCGCCTACAATAAGCATCCCGCACCAAACACGACACCGCCCCGTGAGACGCAAGATGCCGGCGCTGAATGCGCTGAAAGCCTTCGAGATGGCCGGCCGCACCGGCAGCTTCACGCGTGCGGCCGAACTGCTCAACGTGACGCAGAGCGCGGTGAGCCGCCAGGTCCGCCAGCTCGAAGGCCAGCTCGGCGAAACGCTGCTCGAGCGCCGCCATCACCAGCTCGAACTGACGGCGGCCGGCCGTGTACTGCTGCGCGCGCTGCAGCAATCGTTCGACAAGATCGAGCTCACCGTGCGCAGCCTGCAGGAAAAGACCCACCTGAACCGCCTGCGCGCGAACGTGCCGCCGACCTTCGCCGCGCGCTGGCTGATGCCGCGCCTCGGCCGGCTTCGCGACGCGCATCCCGAATTCGAACTGAGCCTGACGACCCGCATCCACGACAGCCTCGGCGAATCGCGCGTGCTCGACTGCGCGATCCGGTTCGGCGACGGCGAGTGGGACGGCTTCGACAACGCGCTGCTGATGCAGGAGCAGCATATCGCCGTCTGCGCGCCCGCGCTGTACGCGCGGCTGCGACAGGACGGCGCGCCGATCGACCTGAACCGCTTCACGCTGCTGCACGTGCTCGCGACCGACGACCAGCGCTACCTGACGTGGCAGCACTGGCTGAAGGCCGCCGGCATCGCCGACGTCGACACGCGCGGCGGCTACGAATTCGACCTGCTCGACCATGCGATCCGCGCGGCGATCGACGGTCTCGGGATCACGATCGCCGACCGCCACATGGTCGCGCGCGAGCTCGCCGCCGGGCAACTGATGCAGGTGCTCAACGTGCATGTCGACGGCCACCAGTCGTACTGGTTCGTCACGCGGCCCGAGCAGACGAACCTCCCCCACATCGTCCAGTTCCGCGACTGGCTCCAGCAGGAAGTCTGGCTCGCGAAACGCCACCTCGAACCGTCGTCGCCGCTGCCGCAGGTGCCGCTGGGCTGACCTGCGCACCGCCTCCGCGCCAGCGTCGGCCGTCGGCCGCGGGCGACACCATACCGCCTCCCGCGCGGGTCCGCACTCGGACCCGTCGGAAAATGCAACAGGGCCGCCTCCCGCGCCCGTCCCACCGCCGCCGCGGCAGCCTTGCCGGACGGGCGAATCCGGTCGATTCACCGAGTAACGTGCGTTTTTCTCATGCTCGACGCGAAAATAAGTCGTTTGTCGTGCGCTAAACGCATGAACAGAATGGCTTCTATCCCGCGCCGCGCGTGTCGCCACCCGAAGCGACCCGCCTGCATTCATCGGAGGAGTCACTTCATGCGCACCGAACGCAACTACGTGAACGGCCGTTTCGTCACCCCGCAAAGCGACGCGTTTTTCGTCGTCCACAATCCCGCCACCGAGGCGCCGTTCGCGCGCGTGCCGGCCGCCACGCCGGCCGACGTGCTCGTCGCGGTGGATGCCGCGGCCGCCGCGCAGAAGGCGTGGCGCAAGCTGCCGAGCACCGAGCGCGCGGCCTGCCTGCACCGCTTCGCCGACGCGCTGACCGCGCGCGCGCCCGACATCGGCGCGGCGCTTGCGCAGGAATCCGGCAAGAGCGTCGAGGACGCGTCGAACGAAGCCGTCTACGCGGGCCAGATCACGCGCTACCACGCCGAGTGGGCGCGCCGGATCGAAGGCGAGATCATCCCGAGCGACACGCCCGACGAGAACCTGTTCCTGCAGCGCGAGCCGATCGGCGTCGTCGCCTGCCTGATCCCGTTCAACTATCCGGTCTACACGCTGCTGCGCAAGGTCGCGCCCGCGCTGATCGCCGGCAACACCGTGGTGGTGCGACCGAGCAACCACACGCCGGTGTCCGCGTTCGAGATCGCGAAGGCCGCCGACGACGCGGGCTTCCCGCCGGGCGTCGTCAACGTCCTGACGATGGACCACGCGACGGCCGAAGCGCTGTGCACGCACCCGGCGGTCGGCATGATCACGCTGACCGGCAGCGTGAACGCGGGCCGCAAGGTACTCGACTACTGCAAGGCGAACATCGCGAAGCCGTCGCTGGAACTCGGCGGCAAGACGCCCGCGATCATCGCGCCCGACGCCGACCTCGAACGCGCGGCCGCCGCGCTCGTCGCGTCGAAGACGACCCACTGCGGCCAGCTCTGCACGGCAATCGAGCGCGTGTATGTGCACGACAGCGTGCATGACCGCTTCGTCGCACTGCTGAAGGACAAGATGAGCGCGGTACGCAGCGGCGACCGCGCGGAAGATGCCACGCGGATGGGCCCGCTCGTCAGCGCCTCGGCGCGCACGCACATCCACGGGATGGTCGAACGCGCGATCGCGGCGGGCGCGACACGCGAAACCGGCGGTGCGATCCCCGAAGGCCGCGGCTTCTTCTACCCGGCGACGCTGCTGACGAACTGCCGGCAGGACATGGAGATCGTGCAGGAGGAAACCTTCGGCCCGATCATGCCCGTGCTGCGCTACCGGACGATCGACGAGGCCATCGGCTTCGCGAACGACCACCAGTTCGGGCTGTCGTCGGTGCTCTACACCGAGAGCTACCGCACCGCGATGACCGTCGCGAACGCGATCGAGGCGGGCGAGCTGTACGTGAACCGCACGCCGGCCGATCCGTACCAGGGCTTCCACGCCGGCTGGAAACGCTCGGGCCTCGGCGGCGACGACGGCAAGCACGGGATGCTCGAATTCACGCAGACGCGCCTCGTCGTCATGAAGCACTGACGCGACGACGACGTCGCACCGTTTCCGGTGCGCGGCGCCCCCGATCCGAATCAATACAAGACCAATCTGCAGACCGCCTGGAACAGGAAGTCTGATGGAGGAAGACATCATGCCGACCCAACCGTCGACGCCCGCCGCGTCGCTCGCGTTGCACGACGACGCACACGCGCCGCGGCACGCCCGTGCGCAACGCTACCTGCAACTGCTGCTGCTCGTGATCGCCGCGGGCGCGATCTACCCGATGCTGTATCTGCGGCAGGTGTACCAGCCGACGATGCTGCAGTTCTTCCGGATCGACGACGTGCAGCTGGGCTACCTGTACTCGTCGCTCGGCACGATCTTCCTCGTCAGCTACCTGCCGAGCGGTTGGCTCGCCGACCGCCTGTCGCCGCGCTGGCTGATCTGCTTCTCGCTGCTCGCGACGGGCGCGCTCGGGCTCGTCTACGCGACCGGCCCGTCGTTCGACACGCTCGTGCTGATCTTCGGCGGCTGGGGGCTGACCACCGGCCTCACGTTCTGGGCGGCCGTGATCAAGCGCGTGAACATGATCGCGGGCCCCGACGAACAGGGCCGCTTCTTCGGGCTGCTCGACGGCGGCCGCGGGCTCGTCGAGGCACTGCTCGCGACGATCGCGATCACGCTGTTCGCGTACGTCACGCAAGCACGCGGCGGCACCGACGCGTCCGGCTTCAAGCTCGTCGTGCACCTGTACGCGTTCTTCTGCATCGCGCTCGGCATCCTGCTTGTGCTGGTGAAGGATCCGGCACGCACGGACAACCTTGCGGCGACCACGAAACGCGCGAAGGGAAACGTACTGAGCGACCTCGGGACGCTCGCGGCGATTCCCGAGCTGTGGCTCGTCGCGGCGATCGTGTTCTGCGGCTACCAGGTGTTCTGGGCAACCTACAGCTTCTCGGCATACCTGCACGAAGGCAACTTCGGTCTCAGCGCGACGGCGGCCGGCTTCATCACGACGCTCAAGCTGTGGATGCGCCCCCTCGGCGGCATCGGCGGCGGCTTCCTCGGCGACCGTGTGTCGAAAGTGTCCGTGCTGTTCTGGGCGCTGGTGCTGGCCGCGCTGTCGCTCGTCGGGCTGATCGCCGCGCCCGCGCACAGCCCGCAGGCGATGCTCGTCGTGCTCGTGCTGTTCATCGGCATCCTCACTTACGCGATCCGCGGCCTGTACTGGTCGCTGCTCGACGACTGCAAGGTGCCGACGCATTGCGCGGGCCTGGCGATCGGCCTGATCTCGGTGCTCGGCTACTCGCCCGACGTGTTCGTGCCGCTGATCAACGGCTACGTGACGCAGACCTGGCCCGGCGCGCACGGCTACCAGCTCTATTTCGGTTATATCGCGGCAATCGCGCTCTGCGGCGCGGGCGCCGCCGCGTTCCTCAAAATCCGCCTCAACCGCATCCAGGAGTCCGCATGAAGATCGTTTCGCTCGACACCCATATCGTCGCCGTGCCGCCGCCGCACGTCGGCGGGATGTACTGGATCTTCGTGAAGCTGAAGACCGACGACGGCATCGAAGGCGTCGGCGAGATCTATTCGGCGACGTTCCACCCGAAGGCGATGGGCCCGATCATCGACGACGTGTTCGACCGCTACCTGCTGAACCACGATCCGCACCACGTCGAGCGGCTGTTCCGCCAGACGTATTCGAGCGGCTTCACGCAACGCCCCGACCTGACGATGATGGGCGTCGTCAGCGGCCTCGAGATGGCGTGCTGGGACATCGTCGGCAAGGCGGCCGGCAAGCCCGTCTACGAACTGCTCGGCGGGAAGATCCACGAGCGGCTGCGCTCGTACACGTACCTGTATCCGAAGAACGCGAAGGGCGAATACGACTACGACGATCCCGATCTCGCGGCCGAATGCGCGGCCGAGAACGTCAAGCTCGGCTTCACCGCCGTCAAGTTCGATCCGGCCGGCCCGTACACGGCCTACTCGGGTCACCAGCTGTCGCTCGAAGTGCTCGACCGCTGCGAACTGTTCTGCCGGCGCGTGCGCGAAGCCGTCGGCAGCAAGGCCGACCTGCTGTTCGGCACGCACGGGCAGATGGTGCCGTCGTCGGCGATCCGGCTCGCGAAGCGGCTCGAGAAGTACGACCCGCTGTGGTTCGAGGAGCCCGTGCCGCCGGGGCAGGAAGAAGCGATCGCCGACGTCGCGCGGCATACGTCGATTCCGGTCGCGGCCGGCGAGCGGCTGACGACCAAGTACGAATTCCACAAGCTGCTGCAGGCCGGCGGCGCATCGATCCTGCAACCGAACGTCGCGCGCGTGGGCGGCCTGCTCGAGGCGAAGAAGATCGCGGCGCTCGCGGAAGTGCACTACGCCCAGATCGCGCCGCACCTGTACAACGGGCCGGTGGGGGCCGCCGCGAGCATCCAGCTCGCGACCTGCACGCCGAACTTCCTGATCCAGGAAAGCATCATGACGTGGGGCGGGTTCCATTCGGAAGTCGTGAAGACGCCGATCCGCTGGGAAGACGGCTACATCATCCCGTCGCACGAGCCGGGCCTCGGCATCGAGCTCGACATGGATGTCGTGCGCCATCACGCGCCGTACACGGGCGAGCGGCTGCACCTGCAGATGGGCGAAAAACCCGCCGACGTGAAGGATCTCGCGCCCGCGCAGGGCTGAGCGCACAGGACACGACATGAGCTACGACTACATCATCGTCGGCGCGGGCTCGGCCGGCTGCATCCTGGCGAACCGCCTCAGCGAATCGGGCCGCCACTCGGTGCTGCTGCTCGAGGCGGGCGAACGCGACGCCTCGTTCTGGTTCAAGGTGCCGGTCGGCTTCACGAAGACTTACTACAACCGCCGCTACAACTGGATGTACTACAGCGAACCCGAGCCGCAGCTCGCCGACCGCAAGCTGTACTGCCCACGCGGCAAGGTGGTCGGCGGGTCGGGGTCGATCAATGCGATGGTCTACGTGCGCGGCCAGCGCAGCGACTATGACGACTGGGCGAATGCCGGCAATCCCGGCTGGGCGTACGACGACGTGCTGCCGTACTTCCGCAAGCTCGAAACCCACGCGGCCGGCGCCACCGATCCGCGGCATCACGGCTCGACGGGGCCGATCCACATCACGTCGATGAAGGCCGACGTGCATCCGATCGTCCACGAGTTCCTGAAGGGCTGCGCTCAACTGAACCTGCCGCGCACCGACGATTTCAACGGCGCGCAGTTCGAAGGCGCCGGCATCTACGACCTGAACACGAAGAACGGCGAGCGCTGTTCGAGCAGCTTCGCGTACCTGCGGCCCGCACTGGGGCGCGCGAACCTCACGCTGCGCTCGGGCGCGATGGTGCGGCGCGTGACGTTCGACGGCACGCGCGCGACCGGCGTGGTCGTGGCCGGTGCAGGCGGCGACGAAACGCTCGTCGCGGCGCGCGAGGTGATCCTCGCGGCCGGTGCGGTCGATACGCCGAAGCTGCTGCAATTGTCGGGCGTCGGCGATCCGGCGCTGCTGGCGCGCCGGCGCGTGCCGCTCGTGCATGCGCTGCCGGCCGTCGGCCGCAACCTGCAGGACCATCTGTGCGTGAGCTTCTACTTCAAGGCGAACCGGCCGACGCTGAACGACGAGATGGGCACGCTGCTCGGCAAGATGAAGATCGGCTTGCGCTACCTGCTGACGAAGCGCGGCCCGCTCGCGATGAGCGTGAACCAGGCCGGCGGCTTCTTCCGCGGCTCGGCTGACGTGCGGGAGCCGAACCTGCAGCTGTACTTCAACCCGCTGTCGTACCGGATTCCGAAGAGCGACCGTGCGAGCATCAAGCCCGAGCCGTATTCGGGCTTCCTGATCGCGTTCAACCCGTGCCGGCCGACCAGCCGCGGTACGATCGAGATCGCGTCGAACCGCGCGGAAGATGCCGCGAAGATCCACATCAACGCGCTGACCACGCAGAAGGATCTCGACGAAGCCGTGCAGGGCAGCAAGGTGATCCGGGCGCTGATGCGCGCGCCGGCGCTGAAGTCGATGACCGTCGAGGAAATCTCGCCGGGGCCGCAGGTCGACACCGACGAAGCGATGCTGCAATATTTCCGCGAGCAATCGGGATCGATCTACCACCTGTGCGGCTCGTGCGCGATGGGGCCCGACGCGACGACGTCCGTCGTCGATGCGTCGCTGCGCGTGCACGGGCTGCAGGCGCTGCGGATCGTCGATGCGTCGGTCTTCCCGAACATCACGTCCGGCAACATCAATGCACCGACGATGATGGTCGCGGAGAAGGGCGCGGACCTGATTCTGGCGGAGGCTGCGCTGGCGGAGCGGGCCGGCATGCCATCGACGCAACGGGAGACGGTCGCACAGTGAGTGACGCCACGCCGGCAGGGCCGGCGGCGGCCGCCGGCCCTCAGCCGTTCCCCGCGTCCACGACCTGCCGGCAAACCTTCACGATCAGGTCCCGCAGCCCGGCATGCACCGTGTCCCGGTCGAAGCGGGGATGCCACATGATCGAGATCGCCAGCCCCGGCGTCGCGACCGGCAACTCGAACGTCACGACGTCTCGCCGGGCCTGAGCGGTGTGCTTCTCCGGCACCTGCACGATCCAGTCCGAACGCCGGGCCAGCTCGATGCCCGATTTGAAGTTCGGCACCACCGCGATCACGTTCCGCTCGCGCCCCTGCTCGCCGAGCGCATCGTCGATCGGCCCGTGAAACCGCCCTTTGCGCGACACGCTGATGTGCGGCACGGACAGGTACGCGTCCAGCGTCATCCGGCGCCGCGCCAGCCGATGGCCTTTGCGCAGCACGCCGACCATGCGGTCGTCGAACAGCTTGCGGACCATGATTTCCGGCCCCGTCTCGCCGATCACGCCGATTTCGATATCGACTTCGCCGCTGCGCAGCCGCGCCACCGTCTTCTCGTGCTTGGGCAGGAACCGCAGCTTCGCATGCGACCATGCCGCGTACGCCTGCTCGATGATGGGCACCGCAAACGAATCGATGAATCCGTCGTTGGCGCTGATGTTGAACACGCGTTGCGCGTCGATCGACCGGTGCTGCGCACCAAGCAGCTGTTCCACATCCTGCAGGATGCGGTCGAGCGGCGCCTTCAGCCGGCGCGCCGTTTCGGTCGCCACCATGCCCTTGCCCGCGCGTACCAGCACCTTGTCGCCGATCGCGTCCTGAACGCGGGCAAGGGTCCGGCTCATCGCGGACGGACTCAAATCGAGGCTGCGCGCCGCGCGCGACACGCTTTCCTCGTCGATCAGCGCCTTCAGCGCCAGCAGCAGGTTCAGGTCGATTCGGTTCAACGCCGCGCTCCTCGCAGATTTGCGTTGAATGCATCATATATCTGACAAACCTGCACTGTACACACGCGATCCCCGCTCCTACCATTCGTGCAACCGAACGGAGGAATGCATGGAAACAATGCAGGTACACGACGAGCCATTGCGCGAATTGCTGATCCGGGACTGGCAGGAGCATACGAAGCAGCCGATAGCGGTCGCGACCCGCCTGCGGGAACGGCTGGCGCTCCCGATGGGCGCGCAGGACCTCGTCGAGCTGGCGGCGCTCGTGACGCATGTATTCGGCGAGCATCTCGGCGACTGGGAAGCGGGAATGGACGCGCTCGAACGACTCGTGGACGCGCACGACGATGCACCGGCCGATGCGCGCCGGCGGATCGATCGCCAGCATGCGGTGCTCGAGAAATCGCGGGATTTGCATGCGCCGCTCGACCGGTTCGACGCCGACGATCGCCTCTACGTCACGGCACTCGCGCTCCCCGCGATCACGCTTCAACAATCCGCGGCCGAGGCGGAAGCGGCATTCGCCGAAGCGATGCACTTGCTCGCGTCCAGCGACTGCCGCGAGCACCGCCGGCTGTTCGGCATGGTCACGGCCAATCTCGTCTGCGACCTGCTGGAGCGTTCGGCCCTGTCGGCCACCAGACGGCGCCTGCTGATCCTGCTCGCGGAGAAAAGCCACGCGATCTGGCTGCAGGACGGCGACGACACGGACCGGGAGAAGGCCGCGTTCCGGCTGACGCAGTGTTACCAGAAATGCAGGATGCCTGACAACTACGGCAGCGGGCGCTATCCGAGGTATCTGTCGATCGAACCGTAACGGCAGGCGATACGCGAACCGGAATGAAACACGGCACGGCACGGCGCGGCACGGCGCGTTGCACCGCGCCGATCGACGCGGACGGCCCGCATCCCGTCGCGGCCTGCCGCCCTTCCGGCTCGCGTCACACGTGCCCGGCATCCCCCCAAGCACCGCCCGATGCCGGCACGGCGTCGAACACCCGCACGATGTGATCGATCATCGCGCTCATCCGCGCGGTATGCCGCAAATCCTTGTGCGTCACCATCCAGACTTCGTAAGGGCGCGCCGACGTACGCGCCGGCCACACGCGCACCAGCCCGTCTCGCTCCGCGATCGGCACCGGGAGTTCGGCGAGCCCGAGCCCGGCACGCGCCGCCGCGCGCAGCATGAGATTCGAATTCAGCCCCGACACGATCCGTCCGGCCCGAACCGGCTCGCCGACCATCGTGAGCGGGCGGCGCGCATTCAGGTGCGGCAGGAAGCACACGAGATCGTGGCCGTCGAAGCCGGTGCCGGACACCGGTTCGCCATGCCGGTCCAGATAGTCCGCCGACGCGTATAACCCCGTCGGCCACGCAGCAAGCCGGCGCACGAGCAGATCGGGGTTGTCGGGCTTGATCGTGCGGATGGCGATGTCCGCCTCGCGCTTGGCGAGATTCTCCACCTGCGTCGACGTGTTGAGCAGCACACGCACGTCCGGATGCTCGTCGTGCAGGTTGCGCATCGCGCGCATCACGAATTCGAGCCCGATCGTATCGGTCGTCGTCACGCGCACGTCACCCGCAAGGCGCCGGTCGACGCCCTGGGTCTGCCGCATCAGATCAATCACCGACTGCTCCATCTTCTCCACGTTGCGCAGCGCAACCTCGCCCACCGCGGTCGGCACGTAACCGGCCGACGTGCGCAGGAACAGCGTCGCGCCGAGCGCGCGCTCGAGTGCCGCGAGCCGCCTGCCGACCGTCGCCTGATCGAGCCCGACCACCCGCGCGGCGCCGCGCAGGCTGCGTTCCCGGTGGATGGCGAGAAAAATCCGCGCGTCGTCCCAGTTCAAATGCCTTCTCCTGAAGTGATGCAAATTTGCATCTGTGGTCTTGAAAATCGCTGCGCGAATTCATCAACCCCGAAGCCTATACTTTTTTCACCGATCACTCATCTACCCGTTGCGAGGCAAACATGTCCGGTACGCACGCGCCCCTTCCCGCCGACATGGCGGCAGTCGAAATCACCCGCCCCGGCGGCCCCGAGGTGCTGGCAACGACACGGCGCCCGGTGCCGCGGCCGAACGCCGACGAAGTGCTGATCCGGGTTCACGCCGCCGGCGTGAACGGCCCGGACGTGCTGCAACGCAAGGGGCACTACCACCCGCCGCCCGGCGCGTCCGACATCCCGGGCCTCGAGCTCGCGGGCGAAGTCGTCGCGACCGGCGAGGCCGTGCGCGAATTCGTCCCGGGCGATCGGGTCAGCGCGCTGGTGACGGGCGGCGGCTACGCGGAATACGCGGTCGCCCACCGCCTCACCACGATGAAGCTGCCGCCCGGCCTCGACATGATCGAAGCCGCGGCGATGCCGGAAACGTTCCTGACGGTGTGGCTGAACCTGATCCAGCGCGGACGGCTGCAGGCCGGCGAATCGGTGCTGGTCCACGGCGGCGCGTCGGGCATCGGCACCACCGCGACGATGATCGCGAAGGCAATGGGTGCATCGACCGTCATCACGACGGTCGGCTCGGAAGCTCATCGCGCCGCGAGCCTGCGGCTGGGCGCGGATCACGCGGTGCATTACCGGGAAGAGGATTTCGTCGCCGAAGTCGACAGGATCACCGCCGGCCGCGGCGTGGACGTAATCCTCGACATCATCGCGGGCGACTACGTCGCGCGCAATTACCGGGCCGCGGCGATGAACGGCCGGATCCTGCAGGTGAGCGCGCTCAACGGGCCGGCGAAGGAACTCGACGTGTGGCCGATGATGACCAAGCGCCTGACGCACATCGGCTCGACGCTGCGCTCGCGCACGCCCGAGGAGAAAGGCGCGCTCATCGCCGAGCTGGAACGGCACCTGTGGCCGCACGTGGCGGCCGGCACGGTCAGGCCGCAGGTGTTTCGGTCCTTCTCGCTCGACGACGCGCGCGATGCGCACACGCTGATCGATTCGGGCGTGCACATCGGCAAGATCGTGTTGACGACGGCCGCGCACCGTGCCGCCTGAGCAAGACGGCGCGCCAGGTCAGTTCACGCTCGTGCGCTTCTCGACGAACCGCTTCACGTAATCGTCGGCCGGCCGCGACAGGATATCGTCGGGCGTGCCGACCTGCACGAGCGTGCCGTCGCGCAGGATCGCGATGCGGTCGCCGATGCGCAGCGCCTCGTCGAGATCGTGCGTGATGAACACGATCGTCTTCGACAGCGTCGCCTGCAGCTCGAGCAGCTGATCCTGCATCTCGGTGCGGATCAGCGGATCGAGCGCCGAAAACGCCTCGTCCATCAGCAGCACGTCGGTGTCGGCCGCCAGCGCGCGCGCCAGCCCGACGCGCTGCCGCATCCCGCCCGACAGCTCGTCCGGGTAATGATCGCCGTAGCCGTCGAGCCCGACCTTCGTCAGCCAGTTGCGCGCCGCGTCGGCCGCGTCGTGCCGCTTCCCGCCCCGCGTGCGCAGCGCATACGCGGCGTTGTCGAGCACGGTCTGGTGCGGCAGCAACCCGAAGTTCTGGAACACCATGCTGACCTTGTAGCGGCGCAGCTCGCGCAGCCCGTGCGCGTCGAGCTTGATCACGTCGCTGCCGTCGATCACGATCTCGCCGGCCGTCGGCTCGATCAGCCGGTTGAAGTGCCGCACGAGCGTCGACTTCCCGGAACCCGACAGCCCCATGATCACGAAGATCTCGCCCGACTCGATGCCGAGGCTCACGTCGTTGAGCCCGACGTTGCAGCCGGTTTCGGCCAGCACGTCGGCCTTGCGCCTGCCGGCCCGCAGCAGGTCGAGCACGCGCGCATGCGCGGCCTGCGGCCCGAACAGCTTGTACACGTGTTTGACGTCGATGGTCGCCATGTCTGTCTCCGCTCCTATGCGCGCGACGATTGCGTCGCCTGATTCGAATCGACGCTCGGCGCCGACGCGTTGCGCGGCAGCCGGTACGGCACGCACGATGCTCCCTTCTGCCGGCGCTGCTGCGCAAGCCGCCGCCGCGCGCGCCGCTCCTGACCGAAGCCCTGGCTGATCCGGTCGATCACGATCGCGAGAATCACGATCGCGAGGCCGGCCTGCGTGCCCTTGCCGACGTCGAGCGTCTGGATGCCCGCGAGCACGTCCTCGCCGAGCCCGCGCGAGCCGATCATCGACGCGATCACGACCATCGACAGCGCCATCATCGTCGTCTGGTTGATGCCGGCCATGATGCTCGGCCGCGCGAGCGGCAATTGCACGTTGACGAGCAGCTGCCAGCGCGTGGTGCCGAACGCGCGTGCGGCCTCCGTCACGTCCGGATCGACCTGGCGGATGCCGAGATCGGTCAGGCGGATCAGCGGCGGCAACGCGTAAATGATCGTCGCGAGGATCGCGGGTACCTTGCCGAGGCCGAACAGCATCAGCACCGGGATCAGGTAGACGAAGCTCGGCAATGTCTGCATCACGTCGAGCACCGGCAGCAGCATCCGCCGCAACCACGCGCTGCGCGACGCCAGAATGCCGACCGGCACGCCGATCGCGACCGACAGCACCGTCGCGACGAGCATCAGCGCGAGCGTCTGCATCAGTTTGTCCCACAGGCCGAAGCAGCCGATCGCGTAGAGCAGCAGCATGAAGAGCGCGCCGAGGCCGATGCGGCGTGTCGCATTCCACGCGATCGCGCCGACGACCAGCAGCACGAGCCACGGCGGCGCCATGCGCAACGCGCCTTCGAGCGGCACGAGCAGGTAGCGCAGCAGCATCGTGCTGAAGTGATGAAAACTGTCGCCGTATTGCGCGACGAACGTCTCGAGCGCGCGGTTGACCCAGTCGGCGATCGACAGGTGCAGGAAGAAGCCGTTCATGTTGATTCTCCGTCGCGCCGCGAAGGCGCGTGACGACGGCGGCGAGCGCGGGCCCACCGCCGCGCGCAGGTTACGCGCCCTTCAGGCTGCCGGCGATCTTCTGCGCGACGTCGGCCGGCACCCACTGCTTCCACATGTCCGGGCGGGTCTTCAGGAACTGCGTGGCCATCGCCGCGCCGTCGATCTTCTTCGTCGTCATCTCGAGGATCGTCTGGTTCAGGAAGTCCATCGGAAACCGCACCTTGCCGAACACGCCGACGAGATCGGGGTTCGCATCGGCGAACGGCTTCGACACGCCGACCGTCAGTCGCGACACCATGTACGACGACGCGCACTGGTGCGTGCTGCTCTCGTCGCGCAGCGTCTTCCAGCAGGCTTCGTTGAAGGCCGGCATCTTCAGCGCCGTGAACTTGTATTTCGCCATCAGCGCGGCCGGGCCCCAGTAATAGAACACGATCGGCGCGCCGCGCTGGTACGCGGACGCGATCGCCGCATCCAGCGCCGCACCCGTGCCCGGATGGAAGTTCGTGTACGACTGGTCGAGCTTCAGCACGCGCAACAGGCGCGTGTTCACGCGCTCGCAGTCCCAGCCGGTCGGGCAGTTCAGGAAGCGGCCCTTGTCCGGCTCCTCCTCGTCGGCGAACACCTGCTTGTACTTCGGCAGATCGTCGACCGACGCGAGCCCCGGCGCGACCGGCTTGATGTTGCGCGCCGGATCGCCCTTCACCACGTAGTCGGGCACGAACCAGCCTTCGGTGGTACCGCCGGGCAGCGTGTCGCCGATCAGCTTCACGGTGCCCGACGAGACGGCCTTCGCGGTGATCTCGCTGCGGCCCGTCCACTGCTCGGCCCAGATCTGCAGGTCGTTGCGCGCGAGCGCCGTTTCGGTGGCGGCCGTGCTGCCCGGCACGACGTCCGTCCTGCAGCCGTAGCCCTTCTCCATGATCTGCCGCAGCACCTCGGTCGCGAACGACCCGCTCTCCCACGTGATGCCCGCGAAATGGACCGTCTTGCCGTCGGCACACGCGCCGCCGGCCGCGTGGGCCGCGGGCGCGGACAGGATCGCCGCGGCGGCGAGAAGGACCGTTTTCAGTCGTCGAATCTGCATGGTGGGTCGTCTCCAAATCGAATCTGTTGTTTGTGCGTCGCGGCATGCGCGGCAACCGGCGCATCGTGAATGCATCCACGTCCGGTCAGCCTGCATGTTCGAGCGGCCATTTTGTTTAGGGAAACGAGTAATTCCGATCATTGCAATCGGCGGCGCCAATCGATCGCCGTCGCCCCCAGGAGGCCCGCCGGACGGGCCTTGCAGGCGATTGCAGGCAGCCGGTCACGGCCCGGCGCGGGCGCCTGTTCGAACGCCGCCCGGCCGGTGTCGAACGGCCGCGCCGTCCCCGCCGTTTCGACTGTCGAAACGGCCTGCGCCGCCCCCATTGGCGAACCCGATCCCGTCCATCGAAATTACTCGCTTTCGAATCCGTATCGGCTTGGGAAGAATGCGCGGTGTCATCGGAGGAGACACGACCCGACGCCGCCGTTGCCGCGCCGCCGCACGTTGCCGGCGCCGCGCGCGGCGCCGGATCGCCCCGGATGACGGGGGCGCGCCTCGCCGGACGCGCTCACGACAACCGATACACGCTGGATATCCCGGAGATCTCAATGAAAAAGACCCTGACGGCGCTCGCCGTGACGGCAACCTTCGCAGCGCCCGCGTTCGCGCAAAGCAGCGTCACGCTGTACGGCGTGATCGACGAAGGCCTGAACTACACGAACAACGTCGGCACCGGCCACGTCTACGAGATGGCCAGCGGCTACGCGCAAGGCAGCCGCTGGGGCCTGAAGGGCAGCGAGGATCTCGGCGGCGGCATGAAGGCGATCTTCCAGCTCGAAAACGGCTTCGACGTGAACACCGGCCGCCTCAACCAGGGCGGCCGCATGTTCGGCCGCCAGGCGTACGTCGGCCTGAGCCAGACGCAGTACGGCACGCTGACGTTCGGCCGCCAGTACGATTCCGTCGTCGACTATCTCGCGCCGACCACCGCCAACGGCAACTGGGGCGGCTACCTGCTCGCGCATCCGTTCGACAACGACAACACCGACAACTCGTTCCGGCTCGACAACACCGTCAAGTACGCGAGCCCGAACTTCGGCGGCTTCCAGTTCGGCGGCGCGTACAGCTTCAGCAACAGCACGAACTTCTCGGACAACCGCGCCTACAGCTTCGGCGCGCAGTACCAGAACAACGGGCTGCTGATCGGCGCCGCCTACCTGCAGGCGAACCGCCCGGGCGACGGCTCGGCCGGTGCGATCACCGCGAACGACGCGAGCTACATCGCCGAGCGCATGCGCGTGTTCGGCGCGGGCATCAACTACTCGTTCGGGCCCGCGACCGTCGGCTTCGCGTATACGAACTCGAACTACAAGAACCCGACCGGCAACGGCTACCTCGGCACGCCGGGCGCGATCATCGCGCCGGGGGCGACGGTCAGCGCGATCAAGTACCAGAACTTCGAGGTGAACGGCTCGTACCAGATCACGCCGGCATTCATGGTCGGCGCGCAGTACGTCCTGTCGCTCGAGAAGTACGACGCATCGACCGGCGACGCGAAGCCGAAGATCCACTCGGTCGGGCTGATGGCCGACTACAACCTGTCGAAGCGCACCGACGTGTACGTGCAGGCCGCGTACCAGCACATCGCCGGCGACAAGACGAACTCGATCCTCGACAACGCTTTCATCCCCGGCACCGACGCACCGTCGTCGACGTCGAACCAGGTGGCCGTGCGCCTCGCGCTGCGCCACAAGTTCTGACGCAACCCGGTTCTCCCTCCTTCACGCGACACCCGCGCCGGTCGGCCCGAGGTGTCTTCGCCCGCCCGCAAGCGCCAGCCTGCCGGCGGGTTTTTTCATGGATCACGCCGTGCCGTGACGGGCGCCGGCAGCCCCATCCGCCGAAAGCCGCACGCACCCCGTCAACCATGACAGGTCAACGGCCCGCGATCAGCCGATACACTGTGTGATCCCGACGGCCGCGATCCGCCCTCCCCTTCAAAGCAGGCCGTCGTTCCGATTGCGCGGCTGCCCGCTTCCCCGCCTGCCCCGCGCATCTTCCGCACGCTTTCCAGGGAGCAACACTTGAAGCACTGCCGCACCGCGCTGCTGGCCTTCGCCACGGGCCTCCTGGCCGCCGCATCCGCCCATGCCCATCCCGTCTGCACCGTCGTCGCCGACGCCGCCACCGGCCGAGTGCTCGTGCAGCAAGGCGACTGCGCGACCCGCGTCACGTCCGCATCGACGTTCAAGGTGGCGATCAGCCTGATGGGTTTCGACGCCGGCGTACTGAAGGACGAGCACACGCCCACGCTCGACTTCCGCACCGGCTACCCCGACTGGGGCGGTGCGCCGTGGCGCGAACCGACCGACCCGGCGCGCTGGATGAAGCTGTCGATCTTCTGGTATTCGGAGCAGGTCGCGCAGGCGCTCGGACAGGCACGCTTCCAGCAGTACACCAGCGCGTTCGGTTACGGCAACGCCGACGTCACCAGCAAGCAGGGTGAACTGAGCGGCGTGATGGGCGCGTGGGCCAATTCGTCGCTGCGGATCTCGCCGCTCGAACAGGTCGCGTTCATGCGCAAGATCGTGCGCCGCACGCTGCCCGTCAGCGCGCATGCGTACGACATGACCGAGCGCATCACGCTGATCGACGCGCAACCGGGCGGCTGGATCGTGCACGGCAAGACCGGCACCGGCTCGCCGGGTCTCAAATACGACGGCGCGCATGCGTACGGCTGGTTCGTCGGCTGGGCGACGAAGGGATCGCGCACGCTGGTGTTCGCGAACCTGATCCAGGACGACACGCGGCAAACGCCGAATGCCGGCCTGCGCTCGCGCGACACGTTCCTCGCGGCGCTGCCGGCACTCGCCGAAGCAGGCGCGTCGCCATGAGCACCGGACGGCGCAACGCACGCATCGACCTGCTGCGCGGCGTGTCGATCCTGCTCGTGCTGCTGCATCACTTCAACATCGCGTATCCGCTGCGCGACACCGCGCTCGCGCGCGTGCTCGGCTGGGACACCATCCACGCGATCGTGCGCAACGGCAACTACGGCGTGACGATGTTCTTCGCGATCTCGGGCTACCTGATCACGTCGAATGCGCGCCGCCGCTGGGGCAGCCTCGGCGCGCTCGACGTACGCGCGTTCTACGTGTCGCGTATCGCGCGGATCGTCCCTTGCCTGCTTCTGCTGCTCGCGCTCGTCAACGGCCTCGCGGCGGCCGGCGTGCCGATCTTCACGAACCATGCGCCGCAGGGCATCGCCGTGTCGTACTGGCTCGTGAACCTCGCGTCGCTCACGTTCTGGATGAACGTGCTGATCGGCGCATACGGCTGGGTCAATTACGCGCTCGGCGTGCTGTGGTCGCTGTCGGTCGAGGAGGTGTTCTACCTGTCGTTTCCGCTGCTGTGCATCGCATTGCGCCGCGACGGGCGGCTGTTCGCGTTCTGGCTGCTGATCGCCGCGATCGGCCCCGTGTATCGCTACACGCATCCGGGCGACGAAGGCGGCTTCCTTTATGCGTACTTTGCATGCTTCGACGGCATCGCGATCGGCTGCTGCACCGCGCTGCTGGCCGAACGCGCGCGCTGGCAGGTGCTCGCGGCCGCGCCCGTGCAATGGCTCGTCGCGGCGGGAATGACGGCGCTCTATCTCGCGTGGCCGATTGCCGAAAGCCATGTGCCCGGCGTCTCCGCGATGGCGCTCGGCACCGCCGTGCTGCTGATCGGCGCGCATGCCGAACGCGAACGCGCGCACGGTCGCGTGCTCGCGCCGCTGCGCTGGAGCGGCCGGCTCAGCTACGAGCTGTATCTGTTCCACCTGATCGTGCTCGGCGCGTTGCGCACGGTGTGGCCGCCGTCGGGCACGCACGGAGACGGCAAGCTGGCGTTGCTCGTCGCGTATCTGGTGCTGTCGGCCGGGTTGAGTGCCGTCATCGCGCGCGGCTACGCGACACCGCTCGACCGCCTGATCAAGCGGCTCGCGTTACGGCCGGCGGTGCAAGTGACGAACCGCGCACGCGTGTAGCGCGGCGGCGGCGATCCCTGTCGCGCGGCGGCGAAAACGGAAAAAACGGCCAGGGTCCGCTTACGACGTTTCGATCGAGTCAGCCCGCGTATTCCGCGGCGGCACAGCGCACGGTCACGATGCGCGCGGGCGGAAGATTCGCCCAGACGATCCGGCTGCCGCTGGCGACAAACGCCGCATCGCCGAGCGGATGGCGGCGGGGCGGCCGCAGGTCGTACGTGAACTGAATCATCACGCCGTCGGCCGACAGCACGCGGTGACATTGATCGACGATCGCCGCCACGTCCTCGCGCGGCAGCGTGCGCAACGGCAGGCACGACACGATCGCATCGACGCGCGCATCGGGCGGCAGCAGCCGCTCGAGCTGCCGCGCATCGCCCGACACGATCGTGATGCCGGGAAAGCGCCGTCGCAGATGCCGCACGAACGCGGGCGAGCGTTCGACCACGACGAGGCGCCGCGGCGCGACGCCGCGCTCGAGCAACGCCGCGGTGATCGCGCCGGTGCCGCCGCCGAGCTCGACGACCAGCCCGTCGCCAGCCGGTACCGCGTCGGCCATCTCGCGCGCCAGGTGCCGCGAACTCGGGCACAACGCCCCCACCGCGGCCGGACGGCCGACCCACTCGCGCACGAACAGCGCCGAGACCCGCCATGCGTTCGGCCACATCATCGGCGACCCTCGAGCGGTTGCGTCATCGGCCTCGACAGGCGGATGACCGCGTGGAACAAGGCTACGGCGACACGGTGCTTCGGCATGCGCATCCTCCTGGGCGAATCGGTCCGCCGCGGGACGCGCGGCGATCAATCGATTCTAGGAAACGCAAACTTAAGGCGACGTGAAGATTGTCCCTGATTTGCCTGATCAATTCGTGCCCGACCGGCGATCGACGCACTGCAGCATAT
>NZ_JAAGPK010000140.1:0-21616 GCF_017104685.1 Burkholderia sp. Tr-20355
CGTTGCCGAGTCCGGGAAAATGGTTCTGCAGCACGGTGATGGCCGACAGCGCGACCATCGCGCCGATCATCAGCACGTCGCCGTGCGCGAAGTTGATGATGCCGAGAATGCCGTACACCATCGTGTAACCCAACGCGATGATGGCGTACACACTGCCGAGCACCAGACCGTTCAGAATTTGTTGGACAAAAATGTCCATGTCACTCCCAAGAGTTGATTACTATTGGATCGGCATGCGAGAACGCCGATTACTCGTCGTTCTCGCTCGAAGTATCACTGCGTCGGACTGAGGTTATCGCCCGACACTTTGTACACGGTCACCGGCGCATCAATCCATTCACCGTTCTTGTCGAACGCGACCTTTCCGACCAGCGTCGAGAACTGGATTTGCTTGAGCATCGGAACGAACTTTTCGGGGTCCGTCGAATTCGCCGCCTTCATCGCCTGCGCGACCACCATCGTGGCCGAATAGAATGCCGGCGAGTAAACATCGTTCTTCACACCGAATTGCTTTTCATACCGCGCCGCGAATTCCGGACCACCGGGCAACGTCGCGAGCGGTGCGCCGCCTTCGGCGCAATACCCCCGCCCATTCAGCGTTCCGGCAGCCAGCTTCGGCATATCGACCGAGCAGATCCCGTCCCCGCCTAGCACCGGAACCGCAAGACCCAACTGCTTGGACTGTCGCCCGATGGCGGCTGCCTGCGCGTAGTACCCGCCGTAGAAGATCGCGTCCGGGCGTTGAGCCTTGATGTGCGTCAGAATCGCGTTGAAGTCCGTTGCCTTGTCGTTGGAATATTCCCTGGCGACGACGTCGATACCGTTCTTCTTCGCCGTCGCGGCAAACACGTCAGCTACGCCTGATCCGTATGCCGTGCGATCGTCGATCACCGCCACGCGTTTTGCATGCAATACCTTCGCCGCATATTCGGCCATGCGTGCGCCCATCACGTTGTCATTGGCCGCAAGCCGGAAGACATACGGGAAGCTCTGCTGCGTGATCGCCGGATTTGAAGCGGCGCCGGTAATCATCGGAACACGCGCATTGTTGTAGATGCGGGACGCGGGAATGGTCACGCCGGAGTTGTAGTGGCCGATGACCGCCTTCACACCCGAATCGACGAGCTTCTGAGCGACAGAGACGCCCGTTTTGGGATCTGCAGCATCGTCCTCGGACAGCATTTCGAACTTGATGGATTGACCGTCGACGACGATCGGCGTCCGATTCAGCTCTTCAATCGCCAGCCGCACGCCTCGCTCATCGTCCTTGCCGAAATTCGATTGGCCGCCCGTCAACGGGCCCGCGACACCGATCCTGACAGTCTGATCCGCATGCGCGGCAGAAATCAATGCGGGGCTGATTCCCCCGAGCAACAGGGTGGCGATGGTGAGTTTGTGACAGTACTTCATGTGAAACCTCCGTGGCGTGGGCAAATTGGGTAGGCGACATGGTTGCAGCGTCAGGAGCGTGGGCACGAGATGGCCGATTGCGCTTGACGTGGGATAGTCAGTCCCGCCAGTGCGGTTGTGCAGATTCCAGAAGCCGCTTGAGCGAGCGAAAATGAAGTCGTGCATATTCATCTCGATCACGGGCGAATTCACGAGAAGTCCGACGAACCAGTTCATCGCTCACGCGCTTAAGCGGACGCCCGCTCGACATCGCGAGGATTTGGACCTGGGCGGCTCGTTCGAGGTAGTAGAGATCGTCAAGTGCCGCGGCAATCGAAGGGCCCGTGACTATCACGCCGTGGTGCTCGAGCATCAGGACGCGCTTGGAAGACAACGCGGCGGCAATCGGGTCTCCTTCCTGTTCGCTGAGTGCAAGTCCTCCGTATTCCGACTGATCACGGTCGTATGCAATGCGATCGAAAAAGCGAAGGCTGTTCTGATGGCACATTTCGAGGCGAAAGCCGTCGAGCGTCGTCAGTGCCGTGGCATAAGGCATGTGCGTATGAAGTACGCATGCGGCATCAGGCGAGGCGCGATGAACTCGGGAATGGATGTTGAGCGCGGTTTTCTCGACTCGTCCGACTCCGTCGATTACCGAGCCGGCGGAATCGACGAGCAGCAAATCAGCCGGTCGGATCTCTTCGAAGCTGAGTCCGAATGGATTGATCAGATACGTTTCCCGACTGCCCGGGAGCAAGAGACTGAAATGGTTGCATGTGCCCTCGTGGAAGCCGAGGCGCGCGGCGATGCGAAATGCCGCGGCCAGATCGTCGCGAGCATTCGCGAGCTCATCGGTCTTCGATCCAGGAAAAAAATCGGTGGCGTGTGCCATGGGGTCGTCCAGTGCAAGTATGCGTATGCGATTCCCCTTCAATGTAGTGAATCAAACCTGCACGGATACATGTACACTTTAAAACGAGGGTGACTAACTGTATTGGGTTCGTCGCCTGCACGGTTATATGGGCCGGTATTTTTGATGTGATAGGTGCGGCGATGAAACCGATACTGACGCTCGATCCCCAGGGGGAATCGTCCCTGGTTCAACAGATCGTGGCCGGGCTGACGGCAACGGTGAACGAAAGAACCTGGCGGTCCGGGGCCAAGGTTCCGAGCATCCGCGTATTCGCCGAGGCACATGGCGTGTCGACATTTACGGTCGTCGAAGCATACGATCGCCTGGTGGCGCAAGGCGTCTTGATGGCACGGCGTGGATCCGGCTTTTATGTCGCGGATCGAAGCCGTAGCGAGATACCTCCGACCATCGAGAAACTCAACGAGGAATTCACGAATGGATGGTCGCTGCGTAACGTTCTGGAGGGAACGGAAGGCACGATTCACGCGGGCTCGGGATGGATTCCAGAGGCATGGTTCGACGCGGACGGCCTTGGGCGGGCGCTAAGACAGGTAGCGGCGCAGCCGCGATCGCTATTGGGGTATGGGCACGCAAAGGGGTATGAGCCGTTGCGTGAGCAAATCGTGCGGCAACTTGCGGAACACGAGATCGAGGCAAGTTCCACGGGCATCGTCACTACGCTGGGTGCCAACCAGGCGCTGGATCTCGCCATTCGTCACCTTACGCGCGAGGGCGATACCGTGCTGGTAGACGAGCCCTGCTACAGCGATCTGCTCGTTGCATTGCGATTGCGCCGGATCAAGGCAGTCGGGATTCCGATGACACCCACCGGTCCGGACGTCGTTTCGATGGAGCAGGCGTTCGAGACTCATCGCCCCAAAGTGTTCTTCACCAATACGCGGTTGCATAATCCGACCGGTGCAAGCTACAGCTCGGCATCGGCATTCAAGGTCCTGAAGCTTGCCGAGCGCTACGACTGCATCATCGTCGAGGACGACGTCTCTGCCGGTCTGGTGTCCGGAAATTCAGTCGCGCTCGCGTCCATGGATCAATTGAAACGAGTGGTCTATGTCGGCAGCTTTTCAAAGACCATCGGTGCCGGCCTGCGCGTGGGATTCGTGGCCGCGGAGCCCGCGCTTCTCGAGGGCCTGCTTTACCAGAAGCTGGTGTCCGGAATGTCGACACCGACGATCACGGAGCAGCTGGCACATGCAGTGCTGTCCGAAGGACACTTCAGGAAGCAGGCCGAGCAATTGCGTGATCGTCTCGCTACCGCTCAGGAACGGACCTGTCGCCGGCTTGAATCGATCGGTTTTGAAGTGTTCTGCGAACCTCGATCCGGAATGTTCGTATGGGCACGGCCCGCGGGAATCAATTGCGATTCGGCCGAACTCGCTGTACGTGCTGTCGACCACAAGATTCTTCTGGCGCCAGGCAATCTTTTCTACGCCACCAATCCAACCAGTAGTTGGCTGCGATTCAATGTTGCGCACTGCAACTTCGATCGTCTTTATGCGTTTCTGGCGCATGCCATTGCACACTGACCCGGTCTCGTCACTAAGCCGCCAGGGAATCGGTGTCGCGCAACGCACCGGTGATCTCTCGAACCGCTCGAGTCGGCGCGCGCATGTGCGTCGGGCATTTTTACGGGTGTTCATCCGGCCGGTTTTCAGAACAATCGACACGGCCTGCTGAAACTTCACGGCTGGCGTCCACGCCGTGCGCGGATCCAACTGTGCAGGCAACAAAGCCTCTACAGTTATCTAACGATCCACCGCAGTGTGCATGTATCTGTTTAGCTCGATTGCATAAATTGATGGACAACACGTCGCCCATGACTTCGATGCGGCGGTAACTCCGATCAATTTACAGCATGAAAAAGATACGAAATTACGAAGTACTCCTCTCGAATGGCGTCGTTTCGTCACGGCAGATCGTACTCGAGATCGCGGACCGGACACTCGACAGGCTCGACAGCTACCAGCGCATTCGAAGCATCATGCGCATGGAAGGTACCGTACTGCATATCGGAACGCGCTCGTGGGACCTTTCGCGCAAGCGAAACGTCTATCTGATTGGCGCTGGCAAGGCTTGCAACCACATGGCAATGGCAGTCGACCATGTGTTGGGTGATCACCTGACGCACGGTATTGCCATCGTGAAAATCCGGGAAGAATCGGACCGTTTCAACAAGACCGAGGTGTTCGTCGGCGGGCATCCCCTCCCGAACGAAGAAGGCCATCGGGCATCGAAGCAAATCATCGAACTCGTCGATCAGGCCGGACCAGACGACTTGTTCATCGCGGTGATCAGCGGCGGAAGTTCGGCGCTCATGTCCTGTCCGATCGAAGGCATCAGCCTGCAGGACGAGATCGATACCACGGACGTGCTACTGAAATCCGGTGCAGGCATTTACGAGATCAATGCCGTGCGCCGGCACGTCTCGGCCTTGAACGGCGGAATGTTGGCGCAGCGCATCCAGCGCACGGGTGCCGAACTGATCGGCTTCGGTATCAGCGACGCGGTCGGATCGCCTGCCACGGGTGACATTTCAGTGCCCTACGCAGCCTACAAAAGCACGCCGATCGGTCCCGACATGACGACCCTGGACGACGCTCGCGCCACGATCATCAATCGCAACGTGGCCGATCGCCTGCCCAAGAGCGTTGTCGACTATCTGATGAACGCAGGCCCCGACGCGGAGACCCCGAAGGCCTTTCCGGAC
This sequence comes from Burkholderia sp. Tr-20355, assembly GCF_017104685.1. NCBI lineage: Bacteria > Pseudomonadati > Pseudomonadota > Betaproteobacteria > Burkholderiales > Burkholderiaceae > Burkholderia > Burkholderia sp. Tr-20355. Next base: position 5,028 of record NZ_JAAGPK010000140.1, read on the forward strand.
AATACCTACTTCCTGCTCAACACGCTGCCCGACTCCTGCATTTACGCCAAGGCAGTCTGCGAGGAGATGGGTATCCCCGCAATGATCGTGTCGTCGTTCCTTGAAGGAGAAAGTCGCGACGCCGGCACCTTCCTCGCGTCGATGGCGCGCGAAATCCAGACGTACGGCAATCCGATCAAACCGCCTTGCGTGCTTCTCAGCTCCGGTGAGGTCACGACGCTTATCGACGATAACAGCGTGATCAAGGGGCACGGCGGGCCTGGCCAGGAAATGGCCGCAAGTTTCGCTATCGCGGCGGCCAAAACCACGGGTGCCTGCCTGCTGTCGATCGACAGCGAAGGCACGGACGGCACGGCGACGGTGGCGGGAGGCATGACGGACTCGACCAGCTTCACCGCGGCCGCCGCAAAGGGAGTCAACCTCTATCAGGCACTGCGCGAGCACAGCTGCTTCGAAGCACTCGAGTCGATCGACTCCGCCGTTTTCACCGGCAACACCGGTACCAACCTGTGTGACTTGAACATCCTTTATGTTCCTGAACCGAACGGGAGCAAGTGACATGGAAGACAAGATCACATCCGTCCGGGCACTTCAGATCATCGATTGCAAGTGCCGGCCCGCAGTCGAAGTCGAGGTGCGCACCCAAAGCGATGCGGTTGGTCGAGGTGCGGCACCCACCGGCACTTCCGTCGGGATGCACGAATCATTCGTTCTGCGGGACGGCGATCCAGCGACCTACGGCGGGCTCAGTGTTCATAAGGCCGTCGACAACGTGGTCGATGTAATTGGTCCGGCGCTGATCGGCATGAACGTGTTTGATCAGCGAGCGATCGACGAAAAAATGATCGCGCTCGATGGCACACCCAATAAGTCCCGCCTCGGCGGAAACACGATTTACTCGGTATCCATCGCGGCATTCCGTACGGCGGCGAATGCCCGATCGATTCCGCTGTACGCTCACATCGCCGGCCGCGACATCAGGACCGTGCCGGTCCCATGCTTCAACGTGATCAACGGCGGACGATACGATGGGCTCACCCAGCCGTTCAACGAGTTCCTGATCGTGCCGTACGGCACTGACAGTGTCGACCTCGCCATCGAAATGGCGGTGGCCGTGTTTCAGAAGCTTGGCCATGTACTGACCGAATATCTGGGCCACAAACCTCAAGTCGCCAGTTCCTATGGCTACGCCGCCCCTTCGGATGACCCGGAAGTCGTGTTGACGCTGATGCAAAAGGCCATCGACGCCTGTGGCTATACAGGCCGGATCGCGTTTGCGCTCGATTGCGCGTCAAGCGAGATGTACGACAAGGAAACCCGCACGTATCTGCTGAAAGGCAAACGGGTGTCCACCTCCGAACTCATTGCCTATGCCCGCTTCCTGACCGAGAAATTCAATTTGGTCTTCATCGAGGATTTGCTCGATGAAAACGACTGGGAAGGTTACAGCACGGCGGTTCGAGAAATTCGACGATCGATCATTCTGGGCGACGATCTCACGGTCACCAGTCTCCCGTTACTTGAGCGGGCTTTCGAGACTCGTGCCGTGGACGGGTTCGTGTTGAAGCCGAACCAGGTCGGAACGATCACGGAGGCGATGGACGCCTATCGATTTGCGCTGCAACACGGAATGATCGCGGTGCCCTCGGGCCGCTCCGGTGGTGTCGTGGATGACGTCGTGATGGATTTTTCGGTCGGCCTCGAAGTTCCGCTCCAGAAGAATGGCGCGCCCCGTTCCGGCGAGCGGATCGAAAAGCTCAACTTTCTGTTGCGGGCAAATGCGCGAATCCCGGGTTGCCGCCTCTACGACATTTCACCACTTCTCCGATTCTGACCACTGAGTCGGGATCGAAGCTTGACACCCAACATCTTCCTTTTTCGACGAGGTCTGCACCATGTATCCCAAAATCGACTTTCTGTACCTTTCCGAGCCGGACATGATCGCAGTTGGCGTGCTGGATGCCGCGCGCTGCGTGTCCGTATGCGAGGAGACATTCGGACTCCTCGGCAGAGGCGACTATCTGATGGGTGGCGCCAATCACAATAACCACGGAATGAACATCGTCTTCCCGAAAGAGACGAAGTTCCCGAACATGCCGGTTGCCGGTCCGGACCGCCGCTTTGCTGCAATGCCCGGTTATCTGGGCGGTCGCTTCGACGTGTGCGGCAACAAATGGTACGGATCGAATCACGCCAATGCCGAGAAAGGCCTGCCGCGCTCGATCTTGACCATGATGCTCAATGACAAGGACACGGGCGCGCCGCTGGCGCTGATGTCGGCGAACTTGTTGAGCGCGGCCCGAACCGGAGCCGTGCCGGGAGTGGCGGCAAAGTATCTAGCCAACCAAGATGCGAGAAGTATGTCTGTTATCGGTTGCGGCCCGATCAACAAGGCGTGCTTCACCGCGATCATGACCCAGCTCGGCTCGATCCAGCACGTCGTCTGTTTCGACGTCTTCCTCGACAAGGCGAACGAGTTCGCCGGTTGGGTTCAGCAAACGTACGGGATTTCCGCCACCGGTACCGATGAGGCCGAGAAAGGCTTCCGTGATGCAGATGTCATCACCGTGGCAGCGTCGCGTCTGAAGCCGCTTTATTTCAAGGACGAATGGATCAAGGAGGGCGCGACCATTCTCGTCTCAGGCCCGTTCAATACCGACGAGTCGTTCCTGACCGGCGCCAGGATCGTATACGACCATACCCCGCTGCAGGAAGCCTATGTCGAGGACGCAATCGCATCGGGCAACAAGGAAGGCTACTACAGCAGCGTCATTGGCGGCCCGTTCTTCCGTCTGATCGATGCAGGCAAGCTGCCCGCCCTGCCTGACTCGACCAGCCTCGGTCATGTCGTGAATGGCGACAAGTCGGGCCGGGAGAGCACGAAGGAGCGTGTCATCTTCATAGCATGCGGGATGGCGGTTTTCGACATCAGCTGGGGGACGGAGCTCTATAACAACGCGCGGGAAAGGAAGATCGGCACGTCCCTCAATTTGTGGGAAAAGCCGGCTCTCTGATCGGGTCGCCGTGAATCGCACTCCCGGCAATTGAGCCGCCTGGATCCCCCCGGAAAGTGCCGAGCGCCAGTGTCGGGGCTTTCCTGAGCCTTCGGCCATAGGCCGAAGGCTCATGCCGGGCGAATGCTGGCGAGCGTCGAGGTTTGGGACTGCTTGCACCAAGTACTCTTGGCAAAGCTGCGTGCAGCGGACCGCCTCGATTGGTCACGTTGATCTGAGTAACCGTGTTGAATGACAAGCTGTGAGAGGTTGATTTTGAGCATTCAGGTGTTAGCCACCCCTCGTCATTTACATCGCTCGCGACGCACTTTTTCCACTTCGACACAATGATAAGTTTGCGCACTTCATTGAATTTCAGAATAAAAACCTCAGGACCAGCGTGAATTCGCGAATACGACGAAAATTCCACATTGATATGAATTTTTATTCAAAGACAACATATCGAGACTGCGGACATCTTTTCTGAGAAACAACAACACGCACCACACCGAGCCCCCAAGCAGCACCCCCCCGTACCGGCATCCATCCACACAACTGTACCGGTACTGTACAGAAAACCGTCGCTAAACTGACCTCCATCCCAGTCCAGAACAGAAATGGAGAATCCGCGATGGAATTCCTCACCCTCAGCGCGCTGCCCGCCGGCATGCTGTTCGCGCTCGTCACGTCGATCACGCCCGGCCCGAACAACACGATGCTGCTCGCATCCGGCGTCAACTTCGGTTTCCGCCGCACGATGCCGCACCTGTTCGGCATCAGCATGGGCGTCGCGATCCTGATGCTCAGCGTCGGCTTCGGCCTCGGCGAGGCGTTCAAGCGCCTGCCGCTGCTGTATACGATCCTCGAGGCCGCCAGCGTCGCGTACCTGCTGTACCTCGCGTGGCGCATCGGCACGTCGGGCGAGGTGAAGGCGCACGGCGCCAAGCCGCGGCCGATGACGTTCGTCGAAGCCGCCGCGTTCCAGTGGGTCAACCCGAAAGCCTGGATGATGGTGCTGACCGCCGCGACGACGGTCCGCCTGTCCGCCGACTACGGGATGAATGCCGCATGGATGTCCGTCGTGTTCATCCTAATCGGCTTCCCGTGTATCTGCCTGTGGGCCGCGTTCGGCCTCGGCCTGCGCCGCTTCCTGTCGAATCCCCGCGCGCTGCGCATCTTCAACGTGACGATGGCCGTGCTGCTGATCCTGTCTCTGTATCCGCTCGTCGCGCACCTGCTGCCGCAGTAAGCGCTCACGGCGCGCCCGTTGAGATTCGCGCAAGGCAGGCGTACCCTTTCGGTACGGGCGCGCGCAACCGCTTCGCCGGTTGCGCCGCAGCTGTCGGGAGACAAGCCGATGAAGCCACTGCTGAGGGCGGGCGAACACATCGAGGGCGTGCACTGGATCGCCGAGTATCACCCGCTCACGCACGATATCCGCGTGCTGCGCGAGAACATCGAAGTCGGCACTTACTGCGCGCCGCCGACACTGTTCGGCGACGAGGAAGAGATGGGCGCCGCGAACCACGACGATCATCGCGGCCGGGAGGCCGCACTGCGCGCGTATCTGCGCAATTTCGTCAAGGAACACGACGCGGAAGAATAGCGGCCCGAGCGGTGCCGCTGGAAGCGGGGCCGGCGCAACGCACCGGCCCTTGCGTCGCTCAATGCCCGAGCGACTCGATCTTGCCGGCCGGCTGCGCGACGCCATGCGGCCGCGCCGTCTGCTTGATCAGCAACGCGATGCACGCGAGCACGCCCGCAACGGCGATCGTCGCGAACACGCCCGCGAACGAGAAGTGCCGGCGCGTCAGTTCGGCGACGAGGAACGATCCCGCGATCCCGCCGAAGCGGCCGACGCCGAGCATCCATGCGACGCCCGTGCCGCGCCCTTCGGTCGGATAGAACGCGGCGGCCAGCGCCGGCATCGACGATTGCGCGGTGTTCATCAGCACGCCGGCCACGAACACGATCAGCACGAGCAGCCCGACGTTGCCGGCCGCCTGCCCGATCGCGTACACGCTCACCGCCGTCAGCGCGTAACACACGGCGATCACGCGGTTCGCGTTGAAGCGGTCCATCAGCACGCCGCACAGCACGGCGCCCACGCCGCCGAGCGGGAACAGTGCCGAGATCAGCGTCGCGCTCTTCGGCGTCAGCCCCGCATCCTTCAGCAGGATCGGCATCCAGTTGATCGACGCGTAGAAGATCACGAGGCCCATGAAGTACGCGAGCCACAGCATCACCGAGCCGACGATGTACGAGCGCGACAGCACGACGCCAAGGCCCTTGCTGCCGGTTTGCGGCGCGGCTTCGGTCATCGCGAACGAGCCGGCGTTCAGCGCGTCGCGCGAGATGCGCGCGAGCGTGGCGCGGATCCTGTCGATGGACTGACCGCTCGCGACCATGAAGCGCACCGATTCCGGCATCTTCAGCAGCAACAGCACGCCGAGCAGCAGCGGCGTCACGCCGCCGAGCACCAGCACGCTGCGCCAGCCGAAATGCGGAATCATCCACGCGGCCAGGAAGCCGCCGAACGCGGCGCCAAGCGGGAAGCCGCAGAACATCAGGTTGATCACGGTGGCGCGGCGCTTGTCCGGGCAGAACTCGCCCATCATCGTGACCGCGTTCGGCATCGCCGCGCCGAGCCCGACGCCGGTGATGAAACGCAGGATCGTCAGATGCCCGATCGTGTTCGAGAAGGCAGACATCAGGCACGCGACGCCGAACAGGAACACCGAGCCGAGCAGCAGCGAGCGGCGCCCGAGCCGGTCGGACAGCGGGCCCGACACGAGCGCGCCGCACGCGAGGCCGAACAGCGCGGCACTCAGCACCGGGGCGAGATCGGGTTTGGTCAGGTTCCATTCGCCGAGCAGCGACGGCGCGATGAAACCGATCGCGGCCGTATCGAAGCCGTCGAGCAGCACGATCACGAAACACATGAGGAACACGAGCCATTGAAAGCCGCCGAACGGCTGCTCGTTGATGAAGGTCTGGACATCGACCACGGGTGCGCGATTCATCGCGAGTCTCCTGGATATAGGTACGAGCAAGACGGCATGAAGCCGTGCCCTTTCTTTGTTCGCGCACCGGCCATCCGGTGCGCCGCGTGCCGATGCTCTGCCGGCACGTTCATCGATCCCGTCGCGCGACCCGCTAATGGCAAGCCGCGCGACGGCGGCCGGCCGCCCTCAGCCGGCCGCGCCTGACCGGCCGTCTTACGCGGCCGCGTCCTGTTCCTTGAAGATCTTGTCCGCGAGATGGAACGCGGAATTCGCGGCCGGCACGCCGCAATAGATCGCGGTCTGCAGCAGCACTTCCTTGATCTGGTCGCGCGTCACGCCGTTGTTGCGCGCGGCGCGCAGGTGCAGCGCCAGCTCCTCGCCGCGGTTCAGCGCGACCATCATCGCGATGGTCAGCAGGCTGCGCGTATGGCGCGGCAGGCCGTCGCGCGTCCAGATCTCGCCCCATGCATAGCGCGTGATCAGGTTCTGGAATTCGTCGGTCACCTCGGTGCGGTTCTCGAGCGAGCGGTCGACGTGCGCGTCGCCGAGCACCGCGCGGCGCACCTTCATCCCTGCTTCGTAACGTTCCTGGTCGTCCATCGTCGTTACCTCATGCGTTCAGGAAATCGAGCAGCGCACGGTTGAAGCCGTCGGTGCACTCGATGTTCGAAATGTGCGCGGCGTCGAATTCGACGTGCAGCGCACCAGGAATCGCGGCAGCAAGCGCGCGGCCCTGGTCGGGCGGCGTCGACATGTCCTTCGCGCCGGTCACGACGAGCACCGGCAGCGTGATGCCCTTCACCTCCTCGCGCAGGTCGGCGGCGTTCAGCGCGTCGCAGTTCGCCGCGTAGCCGTCCTTGTCGGTATGCACGAAGGTGTCGCGGATCGCGTCGAACAGGCGCGGCTCGCGTTCGACGAATGCGTCGGTGAACCAGCGCGGCAGCACGGCGTCGGCGAGCGCGGCCATGCCTTCGGCACGCGCCTTCTGCGCACGCGGTACCCACACTTCCGGCGAACCGATCTTCGCGGCGGTATTCGACAGCACCGCGCGCACGATGCGTGACGGGTAGCGCGCGGCGAGCGCGGCGCCCGTCAGCCCGCCCATCGAAATCCCGCAGAAATGCGCGCAGTCGATGCCGACGTGGTCGAGCAGGCCGATCACGTCGCCGGCGAGCTGCTCGATCGTGTACGAACCGGCCGGCGCGTCGGAATGACCGTGGCCGCGCGTGTCGTAGCGCAGGATGTTGAAGTGCTGCGTGAGCGGGCGGATCTGCGGCGCCCACATCTGCAGGTCGGCGCCGAGCGAGTTCGAGAAGACGAGCCACGGCGCGTCGGCGCGCGCGGCACGGTCGATCCGGTAATGCAGTTTCACGCCGTTGACAGTGGCGAAAGGCATCAATGTTCTCCTGGTTGTTGCGCGCCCGCATGCAGCGCGAGCACGGCGTCGACATAGGCCTGCGCCTCGCCGACGTAATGTGCGGGATCGAGCAGCCGCGCGAGCGCGTCGCGCGACAGGTGCGCCGACACGGTCGCATCGGCGGCGAGCACGTCGAACAGCGTCGCGCCGGTGCGCACCGCTTCCTTCGACGCATGCTCGACGACATGGTGCGCGTCGAGCCGGCCGATGCGGTCGCCGAGCGCGAGCATCACGGCTTCGCCGAGGATCAGCCCGTGCGTGAGGTCGAGGTTCGCGGCGAGGCGTTCGGTATTGACGTCGAGGCCCGCGACGATCTGCGCGATCTGCGCGAGCGCGCCGCCCGTCAGGCGCGCGAGGTCGGGCAGCGCATCCCATTCGGCCTGCCAGCCGCCGAGCGCGCGTTCGTGCTCCTGCACCATCCCCGCGAACACGGTCGCGACGAGGCCCGGCGCGCGCACCGCGGCGGTCAGTACGGCCGCGCAACCGACCGGGTTGCGCTTGTGCGGCATCGTCGACGAGCCGCCCTTGCCGGCGGCCGCCGGTTCGCCGAGCTCGCCGACTTCGGTCTGCATCTGCAGCGACACGTCGCGCGCGATCTTGCCGAGCGTGCCCGTCAGCATCCCGAAGCAGGACGCGGCTTCCGCGATGCGGTCGCGCTGCGTATGCCACGGCACGGCCGGCGCTTCAAGCCGCAGGTCGGCCGCGAGCGCGGCAGTGACGCCGCTCGCCTGCTCGCGCAGGCTCGCGAGCGTGCCGGCCGCGCCGCCGAACTGCAGCACGAGCGCCCGCGCGCGCAATTCGGCGAAGCGCGCGCGATGGCGCAGCAGCGCGTCGAGCCACTGGGCGAATTTCAGGCCGAGCGTGATCGGCAGCGCCTGCTGCAGCCACGTGCGGCCGATCATCGGCGTCGCGCGGTGCGTGCGCGCGAGCGCCGCGAGCGACGCGCACGCTTCGTCGAGCATCGGTTCGAGCACGTCGAGCGTGTCGCGCAGCTGCAGCACGGTCGCGGTATCGATGATGTCCTGGCTCGTTGCGCCCCAATGCACGAACTTCGCGGCCTCGGGGTCGTCGGCCTTCACCTGCGCGGTGAGCTGCTTGACGAGCGGAATCGCGAGATTGCCGCCGAGCGCCGCGCCGTGCGCGAGCGCGTCGGCGTCGAGCCGGCCGGCGTCGCATGCGCGTTCGATCGGCGCGACCGCGGTGGCGGGAATCACCTGCCGCGCGGCGAGCGCGCGCGCGAGCGCGGCCTCGACGTCGAGCATCCGCTGGATCGTCGCGCGGGGCGACCAGATCCGGTTGAGCGGCTCGGTGCCGCAGATGAGGGAGGTCAGGCGGGCGCTGTCTTCAAGCATGGCATCGGATTGGGGAAACGGCGTGTGCCTATTGTCCACCCAAGCGGGCCGGCCTGCGCGCGAGCGCACGCGCCGGCACGCCGGCGGTTCAGGCAGCCGCCTTCTGCGTCGCGTCGATCAGCGGCACGCCGGTCAGCTTCTGCAGTTCGTCGAACGACAAGTCGGTGAAGATCTCGCTCACCGCGAGGCCGTCGGCCGTCACGTCGAGCACCGCGAGATCCGTATAGATACGGCTTACGCATTGCACGCCGGTGACCGGATACGAGCACTGCGCGACGATCTTGCTTTCGCCCTGCTTCGTCAGGTGCTCCATCATCACGAACACCTGCTTCGCGCCGATCGCGAGATCCATCGCGCCGCCGACGGCCGGAATCGCGTCGGGTGCGCCCGTATGCCAGTTCGCGAGATCGCCGGTCGCCGACACCTGGAACGCGCCGAGCACGCAGTAGTCGAGATGGCCGCCGCGCATCATCGCGAACGAATCGGCGTGGTGGAAATACGCGCCGCCGGTGAGCAGCGTCACGTGCTGCTTGCCGGCATTGATCAGTTCGTCGTCTTCCTCGCCCGGCGCGGGCGCGGGGCCCATGCCGAGCAGGCCGTTCTCGCTGTGCAGGAAGATTTCCTTGCTCGGGTCGAGGTGGTTCGCCACCAGCGTCGGCACGCCGATACCGAGGTTCACGTACGCGCCTTCGGGGATGTCCTGGGCGACGCGCTTGGCCATTTCATCGCGGGTCAGTCGTTTCATGTCGGGTCTCCTGGCGACCGGGGCTGACGCTTCAGCGCTTGCTCCGGTCCCATACAAAGTTCGGTCAGGCAGCTTGCGAAGCGGCGTGTTCGGCGGCCAGCTCGGCCGCGTGCGCGGCCTGCGGCACCTCGACGACGCGCTGGACGAAAATGCCCGGCGTCACGATGTGTTCCGGGTTCAGCGCGCCGAGCGGCACGACTTCCGACACCTGCACGATCGCGACCTTCGCGGCGCTGGCCATGATCGGCCCGAAGTTGCGCGCGGTCTTGCGGTACACGAGGTTGCCCCAGCGATCGCCCTTGTACGCCTTCACGAGCGCGAAATCGGCGTGGATCGGCGTCTCGAACACGTACGGCTTGCCGTCGATCACACGCGTTTCCTTGCCTTCCGCGAGCTTGGTGCCGTAACCCGTCGGCGTGAAGAAGCCGCCGATGCCGGCGCCTGCCGCGCGGATGCGCTCCGCGAGGTTGCCCTGCGGCACGAGCTCCAGCTCGATCTCGCCCGCCCGGTACAGCCCGTCGAATACCTGCGAATCGCTCTGGCGCGGGAACGAGCAGATGATCTTGCGTACCTGCTTCGCCTTCAGCAGCGCCGCGAGGCCGGTCTCGCCGTTGCCCGCGTTGTTGTTGACGATCGTCAGGTCGCGCGCGCCCTGCTCGATCAGCGCGTCGATCAGCTCGGACGGCATGCCGGCCGTGCCGAAGCCGCCGATCATGATTGTCGCGCCATCGTGGATGTCGGCCACCGCCGACTGGAGCGATTCGAAAATCTTGTTGACCATGTCTCTTCCTGATACGAACCCGCGGCTCGATGCGCGGCCTGTCGAGGGGACACGCGCGTGCCGCGTGCCGCGCCGGGGCCGACGTCGATCCCGGCATTTGTTCGCTAATCGAACCTAGATTCGATTAGCGAACGATGGGCCGATCATAGAGGCGCGCACAGCGCGTTGTCAAGGCGGGTTCCCTCGGGGGCCGTCGCGTCGTCGAACGGCAATCCGACGTAGTTTTCGGCGAGCGACTGCGCGGCGGCCCGCGAGCGCGTCACGTATTTCAGTTCGGCAAACTTCAGGCGATTGACGAACGGCGAATCGTCCGGCGACGCGTGCAGCATGTTCGTCATGAAGTACGAGAAGTGCTCGGCGCGCCACACGCGTTCGAGGCAGGTCGCCGAATAGGTGTCGAGCGGCGTCGCGTCGCCCGTCCGGTAGCGTGCGCCGAGCGCGCGAGACAGCGCGCGGACGTCGGCCACCGCGAGGTTCATCCCCTTCGCGCCGGTCGGCGGCACGATATGCGCGGCATCGCCGGCAAGAAACAGGCGCCCGTGCTGCATCGTCTCCGACACGAAGCTGCGCATCGGCGTCACGCTCTTCTGCGTAATCCGGCCCTCGGTCGGCGTCCAGCCCGTGTCGTTCGAGAAGCGCGTGTGCAGTTCGTCCCAGATCCGCGCGTCGGACCATTCGGCGAGATCCTCGTCGGGCTTGCACTGCAGGTACAGGCGCGTGACCGTCGGCGAGCGCATCGAGAACAGCGCGAAACCGTTGTCGTGATGGGCGTACACGAGCTCGTCGAGCGACGGCGCGGCATCGGCGAGGATGCCGAGCCACGCGAACGGGTAGACACGCTCGAACGTCTTCAGCCGCTCCGCGGGAATCGTCTGGCGCGCGATGCCGTGGAAGCCGTCGCAGCCGGCGATGTAGTCGCAGTCGATGCGGTCCGCGCGGCCGTCCGCATGCTTGAACGTGACGAACGGGTGCTCGCCTTCGACATCGTGCAGCGCGACGTCGCTGACCTCGAAGTGCATCGGGTGGCCGTGCTCGACGCCGGCCGCGATCAGGTCGCGCACGACTTCGTGCTGGCTGTAGACGGTGATCGCGCGCCCGCCGGTCAGCTCGGACAGGTCGATGCGATGGCGCCGGCCGTCGAACAGGAGTTCGATGCCGTGATGTTCGAGCCCTTCGCGGCGCATCCGGTCGCCGAGGCCGGCTTCGTTCAGCGTGTCGACCGTCCCCTGCTCGAGCACGCCGGCGCGGATGCGGTTCTCGCAGTATTCACGCGAACGCGCTTCGACGAGGATGGAATCGACGCCTTGCAGGCGCAGCAGATGGGAAAGCAAAAGGCCGGACGGACCGGCGCCGATGATGGCGACCTGGGTGCGCATTGTTCGTCTCCTGAACATTGGTTCGAGTAATGGAACACATTTGAGCGCTTTCCCGACTATGCGGCAACGCGATTCAGGAGATATGTTGTATACGTTTTGACGATACTGGCCCGGCGATGGAAGCGCTCGATCTGAACCTGATTCCCTACCTCGTCGCGCTCGACGACACGCGCAACGTGAGCCGCGCGGGCGACCTGCTCGGCGTGAGCCAGCCGCGCGTGAGCACCGCGCTCGGGCGGCTGCGCGAGTATTTCGGCGATCCGCTGTTCGTGCGCACGTCGCGCGGGATGGAGCCGACGCCGCGCGCGCTCGCGCTGCTGCCGGCTGCTCGCGACGCGCTCGCGCAGATCGAGCGCGGCCTCGTCGCGCCGCACGACTTCGACCCGGCCGCGAGCACGCATACGTTCTCGATCGCGCTGTCGGACGTCGGCGAGATCGTGTTCCTGCCGAAGCTGCTGCAGGCGTTCGCGACGCGCGCGCCGCACGCGAACCTGCGTTCGGTCTCGCTCGCGCACGACGAAGTCGGGCGCGGCCTCGAAGCCGGGTCGATCGATCTCGCGGTCGGCTACTTTCCCGACCTCGACGGCAACAACTTCTTCCAGCAGCGGTTGTTCACGCACCGGTTCGTGTGCCTGATGCGGCGCGGCCATCCGTTCGAGCAGGCGCCGCCGTTCACGGTCGAGCAGTTCCTCACCTGCGGGCACGCGGTGGTGCGCGCCGAAGGCCGCAGCCAGGAGGTGCTCGAGAAATATCTCGCGAAGCAGCGCATGCAGCGCCGCGCGGTGCTCGAGACGCCGCACTTCATGAGCCTGCCGTTCATCCTGAGCCGCACCGACCTGATCGCGACGGTGCCGCATGCGATCGGCTATGCGTATGCGGCCGAGCACGCGTTCATCGTGCCCGTCGAGCCGCCGCTCGCGCTGCCGCGCTTCGACCTGAAGCAGCACTGGCACCGCAAGTACCACAACGATCCGCGCACCGCTTGGCTGCGCGGGGTCGTCGCGTCGCTGTTCAACGACGAGCAGGATGAATGGCCGAAGTGACGAAGGGTGAGCGCGGGGCCGCACGCACGACCCGCGAAAGCATGAAACAATGGCCGGATATCGGCCGCCGGAGGCGGCCTTCGATGGAGCCACTACATGGGTAAGGGAAAGAAAACCGTGCGGCCCGAGCCGGCCGTCACCCGGCCGAGCCGCGAAGAAGCAGAAGACGCCGTCCGCGTGCTGTTGCGCTGGGCCGGCGACGATCCCGCGCGCGAAGGCCTGATCGATACGCCCGCGCGCGTCGTGCGCGCGTACGAGCAGTTCTTCGCCGGCTACGCGCTGGAGCCGCGCGACATCCTCGCGCGCACGTTCAGCGAAGTCGACGGCTACGACGAGATGATCGTGCTGAAGGACATCCGCTTCGAGAGCTACTGCGAGCACCACATGGTGCCGATCATCGGCCGCGCGCACGTCGCGTATCTGCCGAACCATCGCGTGGTCGGCATCTCGAAGCTCGCACGCCTCGTCGATGCATTCGCGAAGCGCCTGCAGATCCAGGAAAAGATGACCGTGCAGATCGCCGACACGCTGTTCGACGTGCTGCAGCCGAAGGGCGTCGGCGTGATCCTCGAAGCCGCGCACCAGTGCATCTCGACGCGCGGCGTGCACAAGCCGGGCGTCGAGATGGTCACGTCGCGCATGCTCGGCACGTTCCGCACCGATCCGTCGACGCGGCGCGAATTCCTGTCGATCGTCGCGAATCCTTCTTCAGTCAACCTCACGAATACCTGATGGCGCAGACGAAGCAAGCGGCGCACGCGCCCGTCGTGCTCGTGACCGGCGCCGCGCGCCGGGCCGGGCGCGCGTTCGCCGAGTATTTCGCGAAGCACGGCTATCGCACCGCGGTGCATTACGACCGCTCGGCCGATACCGCGCAGGCAACCGCGCGCGCGATCGCCGAAAGCGGGCACGATGCGGTCGCGCTGCAGGCCGACCTGTCGGATGCCGCGCAGATCACCGCGCTGATCGACCAGGTGTATGCGCGCTTCGGGCGCCTCGACGTCTTGGTCAACAACGCGTCGGTGTTCTGGCAGGACCATTTCCCGAGCTTCGACCTCGCGGCGTTCGACCAGGCATGGGCCGTCAACTGCCGCGCGCCGATCCTGCTCACGCGGGCATTCTACGAACGGGCGCGCGCCGCCGGCACGCAGGGCGTCGTCGTGAACGTGGTCGACCAGAAGATCAAGGAAAACTTTCACCGCGACCACTTCAGCTACACGGTCGCGAAGGCCGCGCTCGGCAACCTCACGCAGATGCTCGCGCTGTCGTCCGCACCGGTGCTGCGCGTGAACGCGGTGTTCCCCGGGCTGATGCTGCCGAGCGACGACCAGACGCAGGCCGATTTCGAACACGCGAGCCGCGCGTCGACGCCGCTCGCGCGCATCGCCGGCCCCGACGACGTCGCGAGCGCGATCCTGCTGCTGACCGGCAATGCGTACAACGGCGTGGATTTCGTCGTCGATGCGGGACAGAACCTGATCCGCGTCGACCAGGACGTGCTGTACAAGCACCGCTCGCCGGACGGCAAGCACTGACGCACACGGCGCGCGCCCGGGCGAAGCGGGCGCGCCGCCGCCCGCCGCGTTACGGCTTCTCGGCGCTCCCGCCTTCGCGAACCTTGCCCTGCGCGACGCTGGTGCCAGGCGGCACGCTGTGCGTGAGCCACACGTTGCCGCCGATCACCGAGCCGCGCCCGATCGTCACGCGGCCGAGAATCGTCGCGCCCGCGTAGATCACCACGTCGTCCTCGACGATCGGGTGCCGCGCATTGCCCTTCACCAGCGCGCCTTCGCCATCGGCCGGGAAACTCTTCGCGCCGAGCGTGACGGCCTGGTACACGCGCACGCGCTCGCCGATGATCGCGGTTTCGCCGATCACCACGCCGGTGCCGTGGTCGATGAAGAAGCTCGGGCCGATCTGCGCGCCCGGGTGGATATCGATGCCGGTGGCCGAGTGCGCGATTTCATTGATGAAGCGCGCGAGCAGCGGCACGCCAAGCCGGTGCAGCGCGTGGGCGAGCCGATGGTGCATCATCGCGAACACACCGGGGTAGCACAGCAGGATCTCGGTGATGTGCTGCGCGGCCGGATCGCCCGCATACGCGGCCTGGATGTCGCTGACGAGCAGCGCGCGGACCGCCGGCAACTGCCGGCCGAATTCGCGCGCGATCTCGAACGCGCGTTCGTCGAGCTCGGCGAACGGCGTATCGGCATGCTCGGGCAGGAACGGCAGCGCACGGCGAATCTGCTCGGCCAGGATGCGCAGCGTGCTTTCGAGCGTGTGGCCGACGTAATAATCGACGCTTTCGTCGGTCAGGTCCGGTGCGCCGTAGTGCGTCGGAAACATCGACGCGCGCAGGCCGGTCACAATCTTGCAGATCGCATCGCGCGACGGCAGTTCGCGGATGCCGCGCGGATGGCGCGTGCGATGGAGTTCCTCGCGCGACTCGCGCAAGCCGGCGACGATTTCTTCGAGGCCCCACTGACGGGCGGGTGATGTCGACATATGCCAATGCACGCGGCCGCGCTCGGTCGCACGGCCGCTAATAAAGTGACGGGTTCCGCAAGATTACCGCGTTTTTCGTCCGGGAGCGGGACACCGGGGCTCGACCGGACGGCCAGTGCTGCACCGGCGCGGCGGCGTCACATCGTGACGCTGCTCGCGTCGATCCATCGCACGGCCCAGTCGCGCGCGTGCGCGATCGCGTCGCCTTCGTCGTTGAACTGGAGCTCGATCGGAAAAAAACGGTTCGCAACGAGCTCCCCGTCGCTCGATCGGGAGATCACGACGTAGGGCTTGAACGACCCGTCGCTGGCGCGCGCGGGCGCGCAATTCAACAGATAACCGCGGTGCGTGAAGGCAGTAGTCGCTTGCATGAATCCGCCACCTCTAGTCCCTTGCTTTGTTGTTCACTACCCGTCTCCAAGGGGTGCTGCGGCGCCCCGGCGCGGGCAGAGGCGGCGCGTCTGCATCCCCTGTCGCCGCTTCGCAGGAAAAGAATCATACTCTGTAGAAAACGTGTCTTCTAGCTGAAATAAATCATGACAAATCAGTGCGCGCCGCGCGGCTGCGGCGGTCGCTCGCGCGCCTTTTCCCGTCGTGCCCGGAACGGGATTTGCTTCGATCCGGAGCGTTTCGCCGCCAGGAGAGCCGCGATGGAATCATCCGGTCAAACAGGTCGTGTGCATCCGCGCAGCATCGAGCTCGACAACGACGACACGCACGACAGCACGGTCGACACCGACGGCAAGAACCGCGAGGCGTCGCGCCTCGCCGGCGGCGGGCCGATCTCGCCCGACCAGATCACGCGCAGCAATGCGTCGCTCGTCAACGCGATGCCGGAAGCCGGCGACGGCTTCGCCGGGTTCGACAGCCGCCCCGGCGGCAACCATCCGGCATTCGCGCTGCGCGCGGGCTACATGGTGATCGAGAAAGGTTTCGACGCGCCGGCTCCGGGCGACGCGCCGTTCGGCCCCGTTCACAGGATGTACGGCAGCGCGTACTGGCCCGGCCACGGACGGCGGCCGGAACGCATCATCGAACTGACGGCCGTACCGCGATAGCCGGCGCGCCGTTTGAATCGATCGTTCGTTTGCGCAACGGCATCGGTCGGCGACCGGTGGCGGCGGACCGGCGTGCGCGACCGATGCTCGATTGAACGATTTCACGCATCGGCATCCACGGCTTCATGCATGCCGCGAATCGTGCCAATGCCCATGCGTTGATCGAAGTCATGTCGAAACGGCCCGGTTGCGATTGAATGGCGACACGGGCGGTGCATCGACGTGTCTGCCGCGCCCGGCTGGTGCATGTCCTCATGCGTTCCCGCCGCCGACGCGCGCGGCGGCCACGACCGAGCCGCACGCGACGCACCCCG
>NZ_JAAGPK010000141.1:0-21595 GCF_017104685.1 Burkholderia sp. Tr-20355
CGTCCGAGCTCGCCGCCGATGCGGCGGCAGTCATCGCGCGGCGCGATGCACAGGTCGCCGCGCTTGCCGCACCGTACGAGCGCGCCGCGGGGCTGCTGGCGACACTGGCGCGGGTGCGCGACGACGGCGTCCGGCTCGACACGCTGCGCACGACGCCGGCCGGGGCCGTGCTCGAGGTGCGTGCCACGAGCTATCGGGCAGCCGCGCGATGGCTTGCCGGGATGGCGCGCGAGCAGCGCGACTGGCGGATCGACGTGGATGCATTGAAACCCGTGTCGAGCGCACCGGTCCCACTGGCCGGGTTGCCGCTCCGGTTTTCGGTTCAATTGCGCTGGCACGACGCGATGCCGTCGCGGACCTCGACGGGAGACGGCGCATGACGGCGATCACGCATTGGCCTGCGCCGCGTGGCGATGCGTGGCCAGGCGCCATGCGGCGGGTCTCGCCGGGGGCCCTGCATGCCGCCGGCTGCGTGCTGACGTTCGTGGCCGTGCTGGCGGGCGGCATTCATCTGGCGAATGCGGCCGACTGGAGCGGGCTCGCGCAGAGTCGCGCGTTGCTCGCCGCCGCGCAGGGGCGTGTGGTCGACGCGCAGCGCGTACTCGGGGCCGCGGAGCAAAGGCGCGAGACCCGTTTGCCGCCGGCGCATGGCGACCGCGCGCCGGAATGGGCGGCGCTGATGCTGGAATTGGCCGATCTCGCCGCGTCGAGCGGGCTGCACGGCGTATCGATCGAGCCGCAGCCCGCCGACAGCGCGGCGCGGGATGGCCGGCGCACCGTGCGTATCGTCGCCGACGGCGGCTTTCGCGCGCTGTCGACGATGGTCGGCGGGCTGGCGCGCTTTCCGGTGCTGGCGGTGCCGTCGGCGCTGCGTGTCGAGCGAGGCATGCAGTCGACACGGGTGGACATGTCTGTCGACGTGTATCCGGCGCTGCCGGCGGCATCGTCCGCACGCGGCACGATGCCGCTTCAGGCCGCTGCGCTCGACGCCGATCCGTTCGGCGGGGAAGCCGACGGGAGGGCGGTCCGCCTCGCCGGCACGATTCGCGACGCGCGTGCCGGTCTCGCGTTGTTCGACGACGGAGACGGCGTGTTCACCGCCGTGGCGCCCGGCGAAGCGCTGGGGGCAGTGCGCGTGGTGCGCGTCGAGCCCGCGGCGGTGATGCTCGCGACGGCGGACGGCGCGCACCGGGTCGTCCTGGACGACGGAGGGCGGCCATGATGAAGCACGGCTGTCGGGTACTCGCCGTCTGGGCCGGATTGACGGCGGCCGGTGCGGGCGCGTCGTTGCCGCCCCTGCCGGCAGTCTGGCCCGCCGCGTCGGTGGAGGCGCCGGCGCCGGGCCTGCCGCTGCCGCACGGGAGCGTGGACGGCGCGGACAGCGCTGCTCCCGAGGAAGCCGGCCCGCCGCCGTCCGGCCAGGCTGCTCGCGCGGTGCTTCAGGCGGAGCCCGCTCCACCGGCACCGCAACTGGAGGGGCCGCCGATTCCGTTGGCGCCGCCGGCCCGAATGAGCGACGCCGCTGCGCGGCAACCCGACGATGCAGACGACGCGCGACGAATCTCGCTGAATCTGCAGGGCGCCGGGCTCGCGGCCGCGTTCGACGCATTCGCGCGGTTCACGGGGCTCAATATCGTCGTTGGCGAGCAGGTGCGAGGCACCGTCACGTTACGTCTGAACAATGTGCGCTGGCGCGATGCGTTCGACACGCTGCTCGACACGCACGGGCTCGCGATGTCCCGGCGCGGCAACGTGATCTGGGTCACGCCGGCGGCCGAGCTGGCCGCCCGGGAGCGCGAGCGCTTCGAAATGCATGCGCGGGCCGCCGATCTGGAGCCGCTCGCGAGCCGCACGTTCGCGCTGCACTACCCGCGCGCGCAGGACGTGCAGCGGCTGCTGGCCGGCGCGACCGGCCAGCGCCTGCTGTCGAAACGCGGCGCCGCGGCGGCCGATCCGCGCACGAACCTGCTGTTCGTCACCGATCTCGCGCCGCGCCTCGCGCAGATCGCGAGCCTGATCGACGCGATCGACCGGCCGTCGCGGCAGGTCCGGATCGAGGCCCGCATCGTCGAGGGCGAGCAGGGCTTCTCGCGCAACCTCGGTGCACGCGTCGCGCTGCGGGCGCAGGGGCGTCCGTCGGGGGGCGAGAGCGCCACGTTCACGGCCGACGCGCGCAACGCGCTCGACCTCGCCGCGCGGCCGCTCGGCGGCTTCGACGCGGCGACCGCCGGCTTCACGTTGTTCGCCGCGCCGCTCAGCCGTGTCCTCGACGTCGAGCTGAGCGCGCTGGAGGCGCAGGGGCGGGGCCAGATCGTCTCGCGGCCGCGCGTGGTGACGGCCGACCGCGTCAAGGCCATCGTCGAGCAGGGTTCGGAGCTGCCGTACCAGGCGAAGGTGGGCAATGGCGTGAGCGGCGTGCAGTTCCGCCGTGCGACGCTCAAGCTGGAGGTCGAGCCGCAGATCACGCCGGACGGGCGCGTGGTGCTGGATCTCGATGTGACGAAGGACAGCGTCGGCGAGCCGACGGCGGCCGGCCCGGCCATCCATACGAAGCATGTGCGGACGCGTGTCGAGGTCGAGAATGGCGGGACGGTCGCGATCGGCGGCATCTATGAACAACTGAACCGGAACGATGTGACGCGCGTGCCGCTCTTGGGCAAAATACCGTTTCTGGGCGCGCTTTTCCGGCATCGCGCGCAGCGCGACCAGCGCAACGAACTGGTCGTGTTCATCACGCCGACCGTCGTCGATGCGCGTTGCGATGGGCGCGACGCGGGCGATGCGGATCCCGATAAAACGGGGCCAGAAGGCGTCGGCGCAGGCTCGACAAGGCAGCCGCTTTGCCAGTAAGCTGCGCCACACACCAGCAAGATTGAAGCAGAGGAAGCCGTTGCAAGCGCGGGACCCACATGCAAACGTATTTTTCGTCGGCCTTATGGGAGCGGGTAAGACCACCGTGGGCCGTGCGGTCGCGCGTCGTCTCGACAGGACGTTCTTCGACTCCGACCACGAAATCGAGGCCCGCACGGGCGCGCGCATTCCGGTGATCTTCGAGCTGGAGGGCGAGGCCGGATTTCGCGATCGCGAAACGCAGGTGATCGCCGATCTCACCCAGCGCGAGAACATCGTGCTCGCGACGGGCGGCGGCGCGGTGTTGCGCCCGGAAAATCGCGACTGCCTCAAAAGCAACGGCATCGTCGTCTACCTGCGCGCCAATCCGCACGATTTGTGGCTGCGCACGCGCAAGGACAAGAACCGCCCGCTGCTGCAGACCGACGATCCGAAGGGGCGTCTCGAGGCGCTGTACGAAGTACGCGACCCGCTGTACCGCGAATGCGCGGATTTCGTCATCGAGACCGGCCGTCCGTCGGTCAACGGTCTCGTCAACATGGTGCTGATGCAACTCGAACTGGCCGGCGTCATCGCCAAGCCGCTACAAGCATGATTACTGTCAACGTCGATCTGGGCGACCGTGCCTATCCGATTCACATTGGTGCCGGCCTGATCGGCCGCACCGAGCTGTTCGCGCCTCACATCAAGGGTTCGTCCGTCACGATCGTCACGAACACGACGGTCGATCCGCTCTACGGCGACGCGCTGCGCGCGGCGCTCGCGCCGCTCGGCAAGCGCGTATCGACGGTCGTGCTGCCGGACGGCGAGGCGTACAAGAACTGGGAAACGCTGAACCTGATCTTCGACGGCCTGCTGACGGATCGCGCCGATCGCAAGACGACGCTCGTCGCGCTCGGCGGCGGCGTGATCGGCGACATGACGGGCTTTGCCGCCGCGTGCTACATGCGCGGCGTGCCGTTCATCCAGGTGCCGACCACATTGCTGTCGCAGGTCGATTCGTCGGTCGGCGGCAAGACGGGCATCAACCACCCGCTCGGCAAGAACATGGTCGGCGCGTTCTACCAGCCGCAGGCCGTGATCGCGGACATCGGCGCGCTGACGACGCTGCCCGATCGCGAACTGGCGGCCGGCGTCGCCGAGATCATCAAGACCGGCGCGATCGCCGACGCGGCGTTCTTCGACTGGATCGAGGCGAACGTCGACGCGCTGAACCGTCGCGAGCCGGCTGCGCTCGCGCATGCCGTGAAGCGTTCGTGCGAGATCAAGGCGAGCGTGGTCGCGGCCGACGAGCGCGAAGGCGGTCTGCGCGCGATCCTGAATTTCGGCCACACGTTCGGCCATGCGATCGAGGCCGGGCTCGGCTACGGCGAGTGGCTGCACGGCGAGGCGGTCGGCTGCGGGATGGTGATGGCCGGCGACCTGTCGGCACGGCTCGGCCTGCTCGACGAAGCGTCGCGGCAGCGCCTCGACGCGGTGATCGCGGCCGCGCATCTGCCGACGCGCGGACCCGCGCTCGGCGACGCGCGCTACATGGACCTGATGCGCGTCGACAAGAAGGCGGAGGCCGGCGCGATCAAGTTCATCCTGCTGAAGCGATTCGGCGATACGCTGATCACGGAAGCGCCAGACGAAGCCGTGTTCGCTACACTGGCGCAGACGACCCGATAACGGTGGCCCGGATGCCCCGGCGCCCCTGACATGGAGGAGACGTGAGCGAGACATCCAGCAGCACCTTGCCCGAAGCCGGCCGCGCATCCGCTGCGCCGGTGGCCGAGCCGCCGACGCTGGCGGCGCTGGAAGCCCATCTCGCTCCGTATGCCGCGCACGCGTCGCAATCGCGCGGCCGCCGCCATCCGGAAACCCCGCCGGCGGCGCGCACCGAATTCCAGCGCGATCGCGACCGCATCGTCCATTCGACCGCGTTCCGCCGGCTCGAATACAAGACGCAGGTCTTCGTGAATCACGAAGGCGACCTGTTCCGCACCCGCCTCACGCACAGCCTCGAAGTCGCGCAGATCGCCCGCTCGGTTGCCCGCAACCTGCGCCTTAACGAGGATCTCGTCGAAGCGATCTCGCTCGCGCACGATCTCGGCCACACGCCGTTCGGCCATGCCGGCCAGGACGCGCTGAATGCATGCATGCGCGACCACGGCGGCTTCGAGCACAACCTGCAGAGCCTCGCGGTCGTCGACGAGCTGGAGGAGCACTACGGCGCATTCAACGGGCTGAACCTGTGCTTCGAGACGCGCGAAGGTATCCTGAAGCATTGCTCGCGCGAGCATGCGCGCAAGCTCGGCGCGCTCGGCGAACGTTTCCTGCACGGCCGCCAGCCGTCGCTCGAAGCGCAGCTCGCGAACATCGCCGACGAAATCGCATACAACAACCACGACGTCGACGACGGCCTGCGTTCCGGCCTGATCACGATCGAGCAGCTTGCGGAAGTCGAGCTGTGGCAGCGTCACTACGAGGCGGCGCTCGCCGAATTCCCGCACCTCGAAGGCCGCCGGCTCGTGCACGAGACGGTGCGCCGCATCATCAACACGCTGATCGTTGACCTGATCGACGAAACGACGCGCAACCTCGTGCGCGTCGCGCCCGCGTCGCTCGACGACGTGCGCGCCGCGCCGCCGCTCGTGTCGCACAGCGCGACGGTCGCCGCTCAGGCAGCCGCGCTCAAGCGCTTCCTCTTCAAGAACCTGTACCGCCACTACAAGGTGATGCGCATGGCGAGCAAGGCGCAGCGCGTCGTCACGGGGCTGTTCGACGCATTCATCGACGATCCGCGCCTGCTGCCGCCGCCGTACCAGTCCGACGACGCGGCACATCAGCCCCGCCTCGTCGCGCACTACATCGCCGGCATGACCGACCGCTTCGCGCTGAAGGAATATCAGCGCCTGTTCGTCATCAACGACAACTGACTGTCACAAACGATCACTAGACTTCGCCGGTTCAATGGCGACGGGAATGTTGCACACGCTGTTGGTAACGTTTTCATAGGAGAGAGGTCGATGAAGAAGAAGCCTGCGGGGACACTGGTTCGTTCGATCGCGCTCGGCGGCGCGCTGATGTTCGGGGTGCAGCACGTGGCGCTCGCCGCGACGGAAATTCAGTTCTGGCATGCGATGGAGGCCGCGCTCGGCGAGCGGGTCAATGCGATCGCCGACCAGTTCAATGCGTCGCAAAGCGACTACAAGATCGTGCCGGTCTTCAAGGGCACCTACGACCAGGCGCTCGCGGCCGGCATCGCCGCGTATCGCAGCGGCAATGCGCCGGCGATCCTCCAGGTCTACGAAGTCGGCACGGCCACGATGATGCAGGCGAAGAAGGCCGTCGTGCCGGTCTACGACGTGTTCAAGCAGGCCGGCGTGCCGCTCGACGAAAAGGCGTTCGTGCCGACCATCGCGAGCTATTACAGCGACGCGAAGACGGGCCATCTCGTATCGATGCCGTTCAACAGCTCGACGCCGGTGCTTTACTACAACAAGGACGCGTTCAAGAAGGCCGGCCTCGATCCGAACCAGCCGCCGAAGACGTGGGCCGACGTGCAGGCCGATGCCGAGAAGCTGCGCAAGTCGGGGATGGCGTGCGGCTTCACGACCGGCTGGCAGGGCTGGATCCAGCTCGAGAACTACAGCGCGTGGCACGGGCTGCCGTTCGCGAGCCGCAACAACGGCTTCGACGGTACCGACGCGGTGCTCGAATTCAACAAGCCGCAGCAGATCGCGCACGTCGCGTTCCTGCAGCAGATGGCGAAGGACGGCACGTTCACCTACGCGGGCCGCAAGGATGAAGCGTCGGCGAAGTTCTACAGCGGCGATTGCGGGATCATGACGACGTCGTCGGGCGCGCTCGCGAACGTGCAGAAGTTCGCGAAGTTCAGCTACGGCACCGGCATGATGCCGTACGACGCGAACGTGAAGGGTGCACCGCAGAACGCGATCATCGGCGGCGCGAGCCTGTGGGTGCTGGCCGGCAAGGATCCGGCGACCTACAAGGGCGTCGCGAAATTCCTCGCGTACCTCGCTTCGCCGGCGGTCGCCGCGAAGTGGCACCAGGACACGGGCTACCTGCCCGTCACCAAGGCGGCCTACGACCTGACGCGCGAACAGGGCTTCTACGCGAAGAACCCGAGCGCCGAAACCGCGATCAAGCAGATGCTGAACAAGCCGCCGCTGCCGTACACGAAGGGGCTGCGCCTGGGCAACATGCCGCAGATCCGCACGGTGGTCGACGAGGAGTTCGAACAGGTCTGGGCGCAGAAGAAGTCGCCGAAGGACGCGCTCGATTCGGCCGCCTCGCGTGGCGACGAGCTGCTGCGCCGCTTCGAGAAGTCGGGCGGCTGAGCACGCATCGCGTCGTGCCGCCGGCAGCTTCGCGCGTGAGCGCGTGCCGTCCGGCGGCGCGGTTTCCTTTCCGTTTCGCCTGACCGGATATCCGCGATGCAATCCCGTTCCCGTTTCGGTACGAGCCTGTTGCCGTACCTGCTGATCGCGCCGCAGCTCGCGATCACCGCCGTGTTCTTCCTGTGGCCGGCGGGCGTCGCGCTGTGGCAGTCGACGCAGACGCAGGACGCGTTCGGCACGTCGAGCGAATTCGTCGGCTTCGCGAACTTCGCGCACCTGTTCGCCGATCCGCTGTATCTCGATTCGTTCCGCACGACGCTCGTGTTCAGCTCGCTCGTCACGGTGAGCGGGCTCGTCGTGTCGCTGCTGCTCGCCGCCTGCGCCGATCGCGTGATCCGCGGCGCGCGCGCGTACCGCACGCTGCTGATCTGGCCGTACGCGGTCGCGCCGACGATCGCGGCCGTGCTGTGGGCGTTCCTGTTCAACCCGAGCATCGGCCTGATCACCTACGCGCTCGCGAAGAGCGGCATCGTGTGGAATCACGCGCTGAACGGCGGCCAGGCGATGTTCCTGGTCGTGCTGGCATCGGTATGGAAGCAGGTGAGCTACAACTTCCTGTTCTTCTACGCGGGCCTGCAGGCGATCCCGCGCTCGCTGATCGAGGCGGCGGCGATCGACGGGGCCGGGCCGGTGCGGCGCTTCTTCAACATCGTGCTGCCGCTGCTGTCGCCGACGAGTTTCTTCCTGCTGGTCGTGAACCTCGTCTACGCGTTCTTCGACACGTTCCCGGTGATCGACGCGGCCACCGGCGGCGGCCCGGCGCAAAGCACGAAGACGCTGATCTACAAGATCTTCACGGAGGGCTTCCAGGGGCTCGACATCGGCAGCTCGGGCGCGCAGTCGGTCGTGTTGATGATC
Organism: Burkholderia sp. Tr-20355; assembly: GCF_017104685.1. Taxonomy (NCBI): domain Bacteria; kingdom Pseudomonadati; phylum Pseudomonadota; class Betaproteobacteria; order Burkholderiales; family Burkholderiaceae; genus Burkholderia; species Burkholderia sp. Tr-20355. The sequence continues at coordinate 8,115 of NZ_JAAGPK010000141.1, forward strand.
ATCGTCGTCGGGCTCACGGTGATCCAGTTCCGCTTCGTCGAACGCAGGGTGCAATACGCATGATCGAAAATCGCAAGGGCTTCGACCTGTTCTGCCACGCGGTGCTGATCGCGGGCGTCGTGCTGATCGTGTTCCCCGTCTACGTCGCGTTCTGCGCGGCGACGATGAACGCGCAGGAAGTGTTCACGGTGCCGCTGTCGCTCGTGCCGAGCACGCACCTGTTCGAGAACATCGCGTACATCTGGGGGCACGGCAGCGGCGGCACGACGGCGCCGTTCGGCCGCCTGCTCGTGAACAGCTTCGCGATGGCGCTCGGCATCGCGGTCGGCAAGATCGCGGTGTCGATCCTGTCCGCGTACGCGATCGTCTATTTCCGCTTCCCGTTCCGCAACACGGCGTTCTGGCTGATTTTCGTCACGCTGATGCTGCCGGTGGAAGTGCGGATCTTCCCGACCGTGCAGGTCGTGTCGACGCTGCACCTGACGAACACGTACGCCGGGCTCACGATGCCGCTGATCGCATCGGCGACCGCGACGTTCCTGTTCCGCCAGTTCTTCATGACGCTGCCCGACGAGCTGATGGACGCCGCGCGCATCGACGGCGCCGGGGCGCTGCGCTTCTTCTGGGACGTGGTGCTGCCGCTGTCGAAGACGAGCATCGCGGCGCTGTTCGTGATCACGTTCATCTACGGCTGGAACCAGTATCTGTGGCCGATCCTGATCACGACGGAAGCGTCGCTGTCGACGGCGGTGGTGGGCATCAAGACGATGATCGCGAGCGGCGACGCCGCGACCGAATGGCAATACGTGATGGCGGCGACGCTGCTGGCGATGATCCCGCCGCTCGTCGTCGTGCTGGCGATGCAGCGCTGGTTCGTGCGCGGCCTCGTCGATTCCGAGAAATGAACCATGGACGGTAACCGGGAGAAGGACCAGGTATGGCTGCGCTGAGCTTGAAGGGCGTCAGGAAATCCTACGACGGCAAGCAGCATGTGCTGCACGGCATCGACGTGGAGATCGCGGACGGCGAATTCATCGTGCTGGTCGGCCCGTCGGGCTGCGGCAAGTCGACGTTGCTGCGGATGATCGCGGGGCTCGAGTCCGTGACGGACGGCGAGATCGCGATCGGCGAGCGCGTCGTCAACACGCTGGAGCCGAAGGATCGCGACATCGCGATGGTGTTCCAGAACTATGCGCTGTATCCGCACATGACGGTCGCGCAGAACATGGGCTACGGGCTGAAGATCCGTGGAATCGAGCGCGCGACGATCGATTCGCGGGTGGCCGCGGCCGCGAAGATCCTCGAGCTCGAGCCGCTGCTGGCACGGCGGCCGCGCGAACTGTCGGGCGGCCAGCGGCAGCGTGTCGCGATGGGGCGCGCGATCGTGCGCGAGCCGTCGGTGTTCCTGTTCGACGAGCCGTTGTCCAACCTCGACGCGAAGCTGCGCGTGCAGATGCGGCTCGAGATCCAGCGGCTGCATGCGCGGCTGGCGACGACGAGCGTCTACGTGACGCACGACCAGATCGAGGCGATGACGCTCGCGCAGCGCGTGATCGTGATGAACCGCGGCTACGCGGAACAGATCGGCGCGCCGGTCGACGTGTACGAGAAGCCGGCGACGGTGTTCGTCGCGGGCTTCATCGGTTCGCCGGCGATGAACCTGATGCACGGCCGGCTGTCGGATGACGGCGCGACCTTCACGGTCGCGGGCGGCGGCCCCGCGCTGCCGGTCGCCGGTGCGCCAGGCATCGGCGCGGAGATCGCCACCGGGCGCGACTGGGTGCTCGGCGTGCGTCCCGAGCACATGACGCCGCAGCCGGGCGTCGCGCAGGCGACGCTGCCGGTCGACTCGTGCGAGCTGCTGGGCGCGGACAACCTCGCGCACGGCCGCTGGGGCAACCACGACATCGCGGTGCGCCTGCCGCATGCGGACCGTCCCGCACGCGGCACGGCGCTCGCGGCCGCGCTGCCCGCGCACCGGCTGCATTTCTTCGATCCCGAAACCGGCAAGCGTGCCGGTTGAACCTGCTGCACTTGCCGAGAGACCGACGATGACCCTCCGCACCGACTGGCCCTATCCGCGCGTCGTCGCCCATCGCGGCGGCGGCACGCTCGCGCCGGAGAACACGCTTGCCGCGCTCGACGAGGGGGCGCGTCGCGGGCACCGGATGGTCGAGTTCGACGCGAAGCTGTCGGCCGACGACGTGACGTTCCTGCTGCACGACGACACGGTCGACCGGACGTCGAACGGCCACGGGCCGGCGGCGGGCATGGGTTATGCGGCGCTCGCCGCGCTCGACGCGGGCGCGTGGCGGGACGCGCGCTTCGCGGGCGAACGGATGCCGACGCTCGAGGCGGCGGCGGCGCGCTGCATCGCGCACGGGCTCGCCGCGAATGTCGAGATCAAGCCGTGCCCGGGGCGCGAGCGCGAGACCGGGCAACGCGTGGCGGCCGACGCGGCTGCGTACTGGCGCGCCGCCGCGGTGCCGCCGCTGCTGTCGTCGTTCTCGTTCGATGCGCTGCAGCAGGCACGCGCGACCGAGCCGGCGCTGCCGCGCGGGATGCTCTACGAAGCCGTGCCGGACGACTGGCACGCGCAGGTCGTCGGCGCGCTCGGCTGCGTATCGTTGCACGCAGACCACAAACGGCTCGACGAACCGCTCGTGCGCGCGATCAAGGCGGCCGGTCTGCGCATCCTGGTTTACACGGTGAACGATCTCGAACGGGCGCGCGAACTCGCGCGCTGGGGCGTCGACGCGGTCTGCACGGACCGGATCGACCTGATCGCCCCCGATGCGCTGGACGACATCGCCGTCGTCTGACGATCACGGCAGCGCCACGGCGCGGCTCGAGCGGGAACGTGCCTGACGCGAAAAAACAACGCCCCGGCGGGATTTCCGCCGGGGCGTTGTGCATCGTGGAGACGTTACGTCAGGAAAAATCCGCTACAAATTGCAGCAGGATTAACCATTCCCCAAATATTCGACTACGCTTAGAAGCGGTAGCCGACGTTCAGGTACGTGACGATCGGGTTGAGCGAGATCTTCGCTTTCGACGTTTCGGTCAGGGTGCCGACCGGCGTCCGGCGGGCCGTCGTGAAGGTCGCGGTCACGCTGACCGGGATGTACGAGATCGACAGGCCCCCGAACCAGTGTTTCGTGAAGTTGTACGTGAAGCCGGCGTTGAATACGGGCGCCCACTGGTTGCTGGTCGTCGCGCTGGTCGGGCCGCCGAGCACGCCGTTCTCGAAGCTGCTGTTCGTGATCTTTGCGCCGGTGAACCAGACATACGTCGCGCCGACGCCGACATACGGACGGAACTTCGCGTTGGCGTCGTTGAAGTGGTAGCGAAGCAACACGGCGGGGCTCCACTGGTACGCACGGCCGAGTACGCCGAACTTATCGAACTGACCCTTGCCGGTGATGTCGAACTTCGGCGGTATCCCCATGACGAGCTCGGTGGAGATGTGGTCGGTGACGAAGTAGCCCGCTGCGAGCCCAAGCGTATCGGCGTCGTTGATGCCGGCGCCCGTGTTGGGAATCGATTGGTTGATGGGCGTGCCGCCGACGCGATACAGGAACAGCGGATCGCTGCTGTCCTGCGGCGACAGGTGCAGCCAGCCGGTGCTGACGTAGAAATCACCTGCGGATTGTGCTTGTGCCGTACCGCCCGCAAACGTGAATGCGAGCGCTGCGGCCCCCGTAATGGCCAGTTTTCGTTTCATTGTGTCTCCTCCGATGTAAGGCGTGCTCATTATGACGACTGCGTTTAAAACCAAACAAGCTCGTAAGTTAGAGTTTTCACCCTAGGATTAGTACGACCGTACGCTTACGCGCGCCGCAGGGACAGGCATTCTACGCAGGTGCGCACTTTCGGACCTTCGGGTATTTCCTAACGCGTTCAAACGGACATTCAGCATGGCACGGTTAGCACGACTCTACGTTCCCGACCAGCCGCAGCACGTGATACTGCGCGGCCTGGATCAGCAACCCGCGTTCGTCGACGACCAGGACTACGAACTCTTCATCGATTGCCTGAAGGCCGCCGCGCGCGATCATCACCTGTCGGTGCACGCCTACGTGCTGCTGCCGCGCCAGGTGCAACTCCTCGTGACGCCGAGCGACGAGGCGAGCCTGCCGAAAGCGATGCAGGCCGTCGGCCGCCGCTACGTCGCGCATTTCAACCGGCGCTACTCGCGGCGCGGCACGCTGTGGGAAGGCCGCTACCGCGCGACCGTGATCGAAGGCGAGCGCTATTTCCTGCTCGCGAGCCGCGTGGTCGAGATGAGCCCGGTGCGGTCGCAACTCGTCGCGACGCCCGAGGCCTATCGCTGGTCGAGCTACCGGCATCACGTCGGGCTCACCGTCGACAGCCTGATCACCGACCATCCGCTGTACTGGGCGCTCGGCAATACGCCGTTCGACCGTCAGCGCGCGTACAAGGAGCTGTGCGAGCAGCCGCTCGACGAGCGGCAGGCCGACCAGTTGCAGCAGGCGACGCTCAAGGGCTGGGTGCTCGGCGGCGAGCATTACCGCGAGTGGGCGGCGCGTACCGCGAACCGGCGCGTGTCGCCGTTGCCGCGTGGACGCCCCAGAAAGGTGCGTGAGAACACGCCGCCGATCCAGCAGTAATGCCGGAAAGGCGGGCCGGAAGCGGCGCTGCGGGCGCCGCTTCTTTTTGCACCAGAATGATACAGCCCCAATAAAACAGCACCAGATCGATGCGTCTAATTAATTGGGGTTCGATCAAGCGGTTTTTGTTGCTATTTCCTTGATTCGTCGCGTATATTCCGAATTCCGGTGGCCCGGGCGAAGCCTGCCCAACCACTGTCGGCCGCGCCGTCTCCCGTCGGGAGCGGGATCGGCGGCAACAAGAAAACGGTTCAACGGCCTCCAGGCCCCCTTTACGACGGTGTCCCCATGAACGACCACCAGCAGCCGCTCGCCGCGGTGCCCGCCGCACAAGGTCTGTACGACCCGCAAAACGAACACGACGCCTGCGGCGTCGGCTTCGTCGCTCACATCAAGGGCAAGAAGAGCCACGAGATCATCCAGCAGGGCCTGAAGATCCTCGAGAACCTCGACCACCGCGGCGCGGTCGGTGCCGATCCGCTGATGGGCGACGGCGCGGGCATCCTGATCCAGATTCCGGACGCGTTCTATCGCGAGGAGATGGCCAAGCAGGGCGTGGACCTGCCGCCGGCCGGAGAATATGGGGTCGGGATGATCTTCCTGCCGAAGGAGAACGCGTCGCGTCTCGCGTGCGAGCAGGAGCTCGAGCGGACGGTGAAGGCGGAAGGCCAGGTCGTGCTCGGCTGGCGCGACGTGCCGGTCGACCATGCGATGCCGATTTCGCCGACCGTGAAGGCGAGCGAGCCGCTGATCCGCCAGATCTTCATCGGCCGCGGCAAGGACATCATGGTGACGGACGCGCTCGAGCGGAAGCTGTACGTGATCCGCAAGACCGCGAGCCACCGCATCCAGGCGCTGAAGCTCAAGCACGGCAAGGAATACTTCGTGCCGTCGATGTCGGCGCGCACGATCGTCTACAAGGGCCTGCTGCTGGCCGGCCAGGTCGGCGTGTACTACCGCGACCTGCAGGACGCGCGCGTCGTGTCGGCGCTCGCGCTCGTGCACCAGCGCTTCTCGACCAACACGTTCCCGGCATGGGAACTCGCTCACCCGTACCGGATGATCGCGCACAACGGCGAGATCAACACCGTGAAGGGCAACGTGAACTGGCTGAACGCGCGTACTGGCGCGATCGCGTCGCACGTGCTCGCCGACGACCTGCCGAAGCTGTGGCCGTTGATCTACCCGGGCCAGTCCGATACCGCATCGTTCGACAACTGTCTCGAACTGCTGGTGATGGCCGGTTACCCGCTCGTGCACGCGGTGATGATGATGATTCCGGAAGCGTGGGAGCAGCACACGCTGATGGACGAGAACCGCCGCGCGTTCTACGAATACCACGCCGCGATGATGGAGCCGTGGGACGGCCCGGCCGCGATCGCGTTCACCGACGGCCGCCAGATCGGCGCGACGCTTGACCGTAACGGCCTGCGTCCGGCGCGCTACATCGTGACCGACGACGATCTCGTGATCATGGCGTCGGAAGCCGGCACGCTGCCGATCCCCGAATCGAAGATCGTCAAGAAGTGGCGCCTGCAGCCGGGCAAGATGTTCCTGATCGACATGGAGCACGGCCGCATCATCGACGACAAGGAGCTGAAGGACAACCTCGCGAACGCGAAGCCGTACAAGAGCTGGATCGACGCCGTGCGCATCAAGCTCGACGAGATCGAGCCGAAGGCCGAGGAAGTCGCGGCCGGCCGTACGCAGGGCGCCGCGCTGCTCGACCGCCAGCAGGCGTTCGGCTATACGCAGGAAGACCTGAAGTTCCTGATGGCGCCGATGGCGCAGCAGGGCGAGGAAGCCGTCGGTTCGATGGGCAACGACTCGCCGCTCGCGGTGATGTCGAACAAGAACAAGACGCTCTATCACTACTTCAAGCAGCTGTTCGCGCAGGTCACGAACCCGCCGATCGACCCGATCCGTGAAAACATGGTCATGTCGCTCGTGTCGTTCATCGGCCCGAAGCCGAACCTGCTCGACACGAACAACATCAACCCGCCGATGCGTCTCGAAGTGTCGCAGCCGGTGCTCGACTTCAAGGACATCGCGAAGATCCGCGCGATCGACCAGTACACGGGCGGCAAGTTCAGCGCGTACGAACTGAACATCTGCTACCCGGTCGCGTGGGGCAAGGAAGGCATCGAGGCGCGTCTCGCGTCGCTGTGCGCGGAAGCCGTCGACGCGGTGAAGTCGGGCTACAACATGCTGATCGTGTCGGACCGCAAGACCGACGCCGAGCATGTCGCGATCCCGGCGCTGCTCGCCACGTCGGCAATCCACACGCACCTCGTCCAGCAAGGGCTGCGCACGAGCACGGGCCTCGTCGTCGAGACGGGCTCCGCGCGTGAAACGCACCACTTCGCGCTGCTCGCGGGCTACGGCGCGGAAGCCGTGCACCCGTACCTCGCGATGGAAACGCTCGCGAAGATGGCCGAGGGCCTGCCGGGCGACCTGTCGCCGGAGAAGGCCGTCTACAACTTCACGAAGGCGGTCGGCAAGGGCCTGCAGAAGGTGATGTCGAAGATGGGCATCTCGACGTACATGTCGTACACGGGCGCGCAGATCTTCGAAGCGCTCGGCCTGTCGAGCGACCTCGTCGAGAAGTACTTCAAGGGCACGGCGTCGAAGGTCGGCGGCATCGGCCTGTTCGAAGTCGCGGAAGAGGCGATCCGCCTGCACCGCGACGCGTTCGGCGACAGCCCGGTCCTGCGCGACATGCTCGACGCGGGCGGCGAGTACGCATACCGCGTGCGCGGCGAAGACCACATGTGGACGCCGGATTCGATCGCGAAGCTGCAGCACGCGACGCGCAGCAACTCGTACCAGACGTACAAGGAATACGCGCACCTGATCAACGACCAGACCAAGCGTCACATGACGTTCCGCGGCCTGTTCGAGTTCAAGGTCGAGCCGACCAAGGCGATCCCGATCGACGACGTCGAGCCGGCGAAGGAGATCGTCAAGCGCTTCGCGACGGGCGCGATGTCGCTCGGTTCGATCAGCACCGAAGCGCACGCGACGCTCGCGATCGCGATGAACCGGATCGGCGGCAAGTCGAACACCGGCGAAGGCGGCGAGGACGAGAAGCGCTATCGCAACGAACTGCGCGGTATTCCGATCAAGTCGGGCGAGACGCTGAAGTCGGTGATCGGCGACGAGATCGTCAGCGACATTCCGCTGAAGGACGGCGATTCGCTGCGCTCGAAGATCAAGCAGGTCGCGTCGGGCCGCTTCGGCGTCACCGCCGAGTACCTCGCGTCGGCCGACCAGATCCAGATCAAGATGGCGCAGGGCGCGAAGCCGGGCGAAGGCGGCCAGCTGCCGGGCCACAAGGTGTCCGAGTACATCGGCAAGCTGCGTTACTCGGTGCCGGGCGTCGGCCTGATCTCGCCGCCGCCGCACCACGACATCTACTCGATCGAGGATCTGGCGCAGCTGATCCACGACCTGAAGAACGTGAACCCGAGCGCGAGCATCTCCGTGAAGCTCGTGTCGGAAGTGGGCGTCGGCACGGTCGCGGCTGGCGTGGCGAAGGCGAAGGCCGATCACGTCGTGATCGCCGGCCATGACGGCGGCACGGGCGCATCGCCGCTGTCGTCGGTCAAGCACGCCGGCACGCCGTGGGAGCTGGGCCTGGCCGAAACGCAGCAGACGCTGGTGCTGAACCGCCTGCGCGGCCGGATCCGCGTGCAGGCCGACGGCCAGATGAAGACGGGTCGCGACGTCGTGATCGGCGCGCTGCTCGGTGCGGACGAATTCGGCTTCGCGACGGCGCCGCTCGTCGTCGAGGGCTGCATCATGATGCGCAAGTGCCACCTGAACACGTGCCCGGTCGGCGTCGCGACGCAGGATCCGGTGCTGCGCGCGAAGTTCAAGGGCCAGCCCGAGCACGTCGTGAACTACTTCTTCTTCGTCGCCGAGGAAGTGCGCGAGATCATGGCGCAGCTCGGCGTCGCGAAGTTCGACGACCTGATCGGCCGCGCCGACCTGCTCGATACGCGCAAGGGCATCGAGCACTGGAAGGCGAAGGGCCTCGACTTCTCGCGCGTGTTCTACCAGCCGGAAGAGTGCGAGGACGTCGCGCCGCGTCACGTCGACGTGCAGGATCACGGCCTCGAGCGCGCGCTCGACCACGTGCTGATCGAGAAGGCGAAGGCCGCGATCGAGAACGGCGAGCATGTGTCGTTCATCCAGCCGGTGCGCAACGTGAACCGTACGGTCGGCGCGATGCTGTCGGGCGTGATCGCGAAGAAGCACGGCCACGAAGGCCTCGCCGACGACGCGGTGCACATCCAGCTGAAGGGCACGGCCGGCCAGAGCTTCGGCGCGTTCCTCGCGAAGGGCGTGACGCTCGACCTCGTCGGCGACGGCAACGACTACGTCGGCAAGGGCCTGTCGGGCGGCCGGATCATCATCCGTCCGACCAACGACTTCCGCGGCAAGTCCGAGGAAAACATCATCTGCGGCAACACGGTGATGTACGGCGCGATCGAAGGCGAATCGTTCTTCCGCGGCGTCGCGGGCGAGCGCTTCTGCGTGCGCAACTCGGGCGCGACGGCGGTCGTCGAAGGCACGGGCGACCACGGCTGCGAATACATGACGGGCGGCACGGTCGTCGTGCTCGGCGAGACGGGGCGCAACTTCGCGGCCGGCATGTCGGGCGGCCTCGCTTACATCTACGATCCGGACGGCACGTTCGCGGCGAAGTGCAACAAGTCGATGGTCGCGCTCGAGCCGGTGCTGCAGCAGGCCGAGCAGGAGCGCACGGTCGATCGCGCGCTCTGGCACGCGGGCACGACGGACGAAGCGCTGCTCAAGGGGCTCGTCGAGCGTCATTTCCAGTTCACGGGTTCGCCGCGCGCGAAGTCGCTGCTGGAAAACTGGGACGCGGCGCGCCGCCAGTTCGTGAAGGTGTTCCCGCACGAATACAAGCGCGCGCTGGGCGAGATCGGTGCGAAGAAGGCGGCGAAGGAAGTGCTGGCCGCCTGAGCGACGAACGACATAGCGAATGCCGCGCGCGCGTGATTGCCGCGCGCGGCTCCCCCACCCGATACACCGAACAGAAGAGCACCTTATGGGCAAGGCAACCGGTTTTCTGGAGTTCGAACGCCGCCACGAGGCGTACGAAGCACCGCTCACGCGCGTGAAGCACTACAAGGAATTCGTCGCGGCACTGACCGACGCGGACGCGAAGGTCCAGGGCGCGCGCTGCATGGATTGCGGCATCCCGTTCTGCAACAACGGCTGCCCGGTCAACAACATCATTCCGGACTTCAACGATCTCGTTTACCGCCAGGACTGGCAGCAGGCGATCGAAGTCCTGCACTCGACCAACAACTTCCCGGAATTCACGGGCCGCATCTGCCCGGCGCCGTGCGAGGCGGCGTGCACGCTCGGGATCAACAACGACCCGGTCGGCATCAAGTCGATCGAGCACGCGATCATCGACAAAGCCTGGGCGGAAGGCTGGGTGAAGCCGCAGCCGGCCGAGCACAAGACCGGCAAGAAGGTCGCGGTCGTCGGTTCGGGCCCCGCGGGCCTCGCCGCCGCGCAGCAGCTCGCGCGCGCGGGCCACGACGTGACGGTGTTCGAGAAGAACGACCGCGTCGGCGGCCTGCTGCGTTACGGGATTCCCGACTTCAAGCTCGAGAAGTGGCTGATCGACCGCCGCATGCGCCAGATGGAAGCGGAAGGCGTGACGTTCCGCACCAGCGTGTTCATCGGCAAGGATCCGCTGCCCGAGTCGATCGGCAGTCTCGCGAAGGAAACGATTTCGCCGGACACGCTGAAGGAAGAATTCGACGCGGTCGTGATCGCGGGCGGTTCGGAAACGCCGCGCGACCTGCCGGTGCCGGGCCGCGAGCTCGCGGGCGTCCATTTCGCGATGGACTTCCTGCCGCAGCAGAACCGCGTGAATGCCGGCGACAAGCTCGTCGACCAGCTGCTCGCGAAGGGCAAGCACGTGATCGTGATCGGCGGCGGCGATACGGGTTCGGACTGCGTCGGCACGTCGAACCGTCACGGCGCGAAGCAGGTCACGCAGTTCGAGCTGCTGCCGCAGCCGCCGGAAGAGGAAAACAAGCCGCTCGTGTGGCCGTACTGGCCGATCAAGCTGCGTACGTCGTCATCGCACGAGGAAGGTTGCGAGCGCGATTGGGCGGTCGCGACGAAGCGTCTCGAAGGCAAGAACGGCAAGGTCGAGAAGCTGATCGCGGTGCGCGTCGAGTGGAAGGACGGCAAGATGCAGGAAGTGCCGGGCTCCGAATTCGAGATGAAGGCCGACCTCGTGCTGCTCGCGATGGGCTTCACGCAGCCGGCGGCGCCGGTGCTCGACGCGTTCGGCGTCGCGAAGGATGCGCGCGGCAATGCGCGTGCGGCGACCGAAGGCGATCGCTCGTACTACACGTCGGTCGACAAGGTGTTCGCGGCGGGCGACATGCGCCGCGGCCAGTCGCTCGTGGTGTGGGCGATCCGCGAAGGCCGCCAGTGCGCACGCTCGGTCGATGCGTACCTGATGGGACATTCGGAACTGCCGCGCTGAGCTGGATCGCGCGGGTTTCGACGGAAGCCGGGCGTCCGAAAGGGCGCCCGGTTTTTTTTATGGCTGGCGCCTGCCGGGGCGCGCCGGTTTCGCGTGCGCGGCGACGCCGTCCGATCGGGTTGCCGTGCCCGCCGGTACGCGTCATTTTCGCGAAGCATCGCCTAACCTGATGACATCCAGGCGCGATTTCCCGATATCTCAAATCCTTTCGTTTTGTAATATTCCTTGAAAACTGTCATATCATGTCGCCCCTCGGGCCGCGTTCGCGGCCGACGCACCTGACTGACCCTATTTACAAGGAAACCGGATGGAAGCACTCCTGCAAGCGCTGATCGACGCCGTCAACGGCGTGTTGTGGAATTACGTGCTGATCGCGCTGCTGCTCGGCGCCGGCGCGTGGTTCACGCTGCGGTTCCGGATGATCCAGCTGAAGGCGCTGCTCTTCAGCATGAAACTGGTCGGCAGCAAGGGCGAGCCGGGCAGTATCTCGTCGTTCCAGGCGTTCGCGACGGGGCTCGCGAGCCGCGTCGGCACCGGCAACATCGCCGGCGTCGCGGTCGCGCTGACGGTCGGCGGCCCGGGCGCGATCTTCTGGATGTGGATGACCGCGCTCGTCGGGATGTCGTCCGCGTTCGTCGAGGCGACGCTCGCGCAGATCTTCAAGGTGTCGCATCCGGACGGCAGCTTCCGCGGCGGCCCCGCGTACTACATCCAGACGGGCCTGCGTTCGCGCGGCTTCGGCGTGCTGTTCTCGCTGTCGCTGATCCTTGCGTTCGGTTTCGTGTTCAACGCGGTGCAGGCCAACGCGATCGCCGACGCATTTCATACGTCGTTCGGCTGGAGCCGAGAGACGGTCGGCCTCGGCCTCGTGCTGCTGTCCGCACCGATCATCTTCGGGGGGATCCGCCGCATCGCGACGGTCGCGCAGGTGATCGTGCCGCTGATGGCGATCGGCTACCTCGCGCTCGCGGTCTACGCGGTCGCGACGCACATCGCGCTGGTGCCGGACGTGATCGTGCTGATCGTGAAGAGCGCGTTCGGCCTCGAGCAGGCAGCGGGCGGCCTGACCGGCTATGCGGTGAGCCAGGCGATCGCGATCGGCGTGAAGCGCGGGCTGTTCTCGAACGAGGCGGGGATGGGCAGCGCGCCGAACGCGGCCGCGACCGCGAGCACGCGGCACCCGGTCACGCAGGGGCTGATCCAGATGCTCGGCGTGTTCGTCGACACGATCGTGATCTGCAGCGCGACCGCGTTCGTGATCCTGCTGTCGGGCCAGTACGAACTCGGCACCGGAATGGAAGGCGCGGCGCTCACGCAGCGCGCGATCTCGAGCCACGTCGGCGACTGGGGCGGCATCTACATGGCCGTCGCGATCTTCTTTCTCGCGTTCTCGTCGGTGATCGGCAACTACGCGTATGCGGAAGGCAACGTCGAATTCATCACGAAGCGGCGCGGCGTGCTGCCGCTGTTCCGCGTCGCGGTGCTCGCGATGGTGATGTTCGGCAGCGTCGGGCAACTGCCGCTCGTCTGGGCGATGGCCGATACGAGCATGGGGCTGATGGCGATCATCAACCTGATCGCCATCATCGCGCTCGGCAAGTACGCTCACGCCGCGTGGGCCGACTATCGCCGCCAGCGCGCGGCGGGCATCGCCGATCCGGTGTTCACGCGCAACACGATCCCCGAACTCGCGCGCGTGCTGCCGGCCGACGTGTGGGGCGAACACGGGCCGCTGCCGCAGCGTCCGGCGGCGTCGGCCGACGCGGCCAGCGCGCCGCGCGGCGCGGTACGCGGGTCATGAACGGCGACCGGCTCCGTGCGTTCGTCGCGCTGATGCCCGATGCGGCGTCGCGCGACGCGCTGCACGCGTTGCCGGTCACCCGGGGCGCGCGACGCACGCTGCCCGCGCAACTGCACGTGACGCTCGCATTCATCGGCGCGATCGAGCGCGAACGGTGCGACGCGCTGGCCGCGCACCTGCCCGCGCTCGCGGCGGCCCATGCGCTGCCGCCGCTGCCGGTCGAGCGGATCGCGTGGTGGCCGAGCCTGCCGCGCGCGCGGCTGATCGTCGCGGAACTCGCGGCCGATCCCGCGTGCGTCGCGCTGAATGACGGGTTGTCGGCGGTGCTGCGAGATCGGAAGAGCGGCGTGGAGGGGAAGAGGGGTAAGGGCAGGGGAGGTCTCGGGGGGCGCCGGAACATTAAAAAAAAAAAAAGCAGAGACAAGAGGAGTAGTAGGAACATCAAGCAAAAAATATGAGATTGGAAGTGATATCAACTACTGGTGAAGATATCACAGTAGTACAA
>NZ_JAAGPK010000142.1:0-20889 GCF_017104685.1 Burkholderia sp. Tr-20355
TCATGCGCGCGGGCGGCGCGCTCGCGCGCATGCGCGCCACGCTGGAGCGCCCCATGCCCCACAAGGAAGGCAGTCTCGAAGCCCCGACCCGGCATCCGCTCGACTGGCAGTCCGATGCGTTCTACGACCAGGCCGCGATCGATGCGGAAATGACGCGCGTGTTCGACATCTGCGCCGGGTGCCGGCGTTGCGTGTCGCTGTGCGGCGCGTTTCCGGCGCTGTTCGATCTGGTCGACGACACGCCGATGGGCGACATCGAGGAAGTGCCGAAGGCAGCGTTCGGCAAGGTCGTCGACCAGTGTTATTTGTGCGACCTCTGCTACATGACGAAATGCCCGTACGTGCCGCCGCACGCATGGAACGTCGACTTCCCGCACCTGATGCTGCGCGGCAAGGCCGCGCGCTACCGGCGCGGCGAAGTGGCGTTGCGCGACAAGGTGCTGTCGAATACCGATGCGCTCGGTCATTTCGCGGGCATTCCGATCGTCACGCAGGCCGTCAACGCGGTGAACCGCACGCCGCCCGCACGCCACGCGCTCGAAGCGGCGCTCGGCGTCGATCGCGACGCATGGCTGCCGGAGTTCGCGCCGCGCAAGTTCCGGCGCGCCGCGCAGCGCTCCGGCAACCCGCCCGTGCGCGACGGTGAACGCACACCCGGCAAGGTCGCGATCTACGCGACGTGCTACGTGAATTTCAACGAACCGGGCATCGGCCACGATCTGCTCGCGATCCTCGCGCATAACGACATCCCGTACGAACTCGTCGCGCGCGAAGCCTGCTGCGGCATGCCGCTGCTCGAGCAGGGCAACCTCGCGGGCGTGGCCGCGAAGAAGGCCGCGAACATCCCGGTGCTCGAACGCTATGCGCGCGAAGGCTACGCGCTGATCGGCGTGATTCCGAGCTGCGTGCTGATGTACAAGAGCGAGCTGCCGCTGATGTTCCCCGGCGACGACGCGGTGCGCGCGGTGGCCGATGCGTTCTGGGATCCGTTCGAATACGTGATCGCGCGCCATCGCGACGGGCTGCTGAAGACCGATTTCAAGACCGGCCTCGGCACCGTGTCGTATCACGTGCCGTGCCATGCGCGCGTGCAGAACATCGGCCGCAAGACCGCCGACGCGCTGTCGCTCGTGCCCGATACGCGCGTGAACGTCGTCGAGCGTTGCTCGGGGCATGCGGGCACGTTCGGCGTGAAGAAGGAGTTCCATGCGGACGCGATGCGGATCGGCGCACCCGTGTTCAAGGCGATGGCCGAGCCGCGGCCGGACGTCGTGTCGTCCGACTGCGCGCTGGCCGGCCATCACATCGTGCAGGGCATCGACGAGAAGGGGCTGCCGTCCGCGCCGCTCGCGCATCCGCTCACGCTGCTGCGCCGCGCCTACGGCGTCTGACGACGCCCGCCATCCTCGAGGACCTCTCATGACGCTGACCCGCGACTCCCTGCTGACGCTCGAGGCGTACGCGAAGATCCGCCGGACCGAACACGCGCGGCTCGTCGCGTACAAGCGCCGCCGCGCGGTGGCGCTCGGCAACCATCTGCGCTTCCTGTTCGAGGACGAGACGACGATCCGCTATCAGATCCAGGAGATGCTGCACATCGAGAAGATCTTCGACGAGGCAGGCATCGAAGGCGAGCTGGACGCGTATCTGCCGCTGATACCCGACGGCACCAACCTGAAGGCGACGATGCAGATCGAATACGAGCACGAGGCCGAGCGGCGCGCGGCGCTCGCGCGGCTGATCGGCGTCGAGGATCGCGTGTACGTGCGGGTTGACGGGCATGCGAGCGTCTACGCGATCGCCGACGAGGATCTCGAGCGCGACACCGCCGAGAAGACGTCGGCCGTGCACTTCGTGCGTTTCGAACTCGACGCGCCGATGCGCGCGGCGCTCAAGGGCGGGGCGGCGCTGTCGATCGGCTGCGATCATCCTGCCTATACGATGCCGCCGCAGCGCATCGACGCGGACGTGACCGCATCGCTGGCCGGCGACCTGCGCTGACCGAGCGCCGCGCGTCCCGCGCGCCCGGTTTCCGCCGTTCCGTTCCGACCCGAAACAGGGGGCCGCCCGGCTGTCGCCGCGAAGATGTAACACGCGTCACGAATTTGCACGCGGAGACATACCGTGCATCGCGCGTCACCGCCCTTTCATCACTCGCAGAGAAACAATATCAAGATTGTGTACGAAGATAATCACGGCGAACGGAAATTGAATGATTTACCGATTCGTGAATCTCTCGTTACGAATTTTCCCATGATTTACCGATTTTAGGCAGCAGTTCCGGCGATTGTTGCCGGCAAGGGTCGGACCAGCCTGTAACCGGTTATTTCAAGCCATTCTTCATACCCTGTAGAGCCCCGCCAGGCGGGCCTTTGCAGCGACGGGCATAAAGATCTCGCAAAAAAATTCAAGCGTAAATGGATTGCGCATCAATGGCAGGTTGTTTCAGTGCGTAACATTAAGTCATTGTCATATTGAGATAAACCCTGAGGATGGTATGCTTCGTGCACAAAAATTCCCACATTGGAGTGAGACCGTGATTTGTGCGCCATTGCCGGGAATCACGGCACCGTAAAAGTGCGGTGCCGAGCCGGCATGCACAACACCGGATAACCATAATGTGCAACCTGGCCGCCCCCGCGACGCGAAGTGTCGCAATGGCGCCGCCAATCGCAGCCCGGCCTGGCTGCGTGGAGAGATCTACTATGTTCTTCGATGAGCTTAACGATGAAGAGTGGTTTCGTCTTTCAACGCTGATCGCCGATGAACCCATCCGGCTGAATCGTCGCGGGCGTCCGCGTGCCGAACCGCGCGTCGTCGCCAATGCGGTGCTCTGGATCCTGACGACCGGTGAAGCCTGGTCCAAGCTGCCCGGCCGCTATCCGTCCGGGCCGACGTGCCGACGCCGCTACGAGGAGTGGCTTGCGAACGGCACGCTGCTGCAGATGATCGACGTGCTGACCCAGTTCAGCGGGCGCACGTTCGCGTATATTCCGCCGCCGCCGGTGCCTGTGGTTCCCGCGCGCCGTGTGGAATCCGTGGCCGACAACGATCGCTTGCGCGGCGTGTTCTGGCAAAACCCCGAGTCGTGGCAATTGCCGGTCGCTCAGGCAAACGTTTGGGAGGGCGAAGGCGCGTCGGTCAGCGCGAGGCAGGACGATGCGGTGATCGACCGGTCCGACGCATCGTTCGTGGTGCCCGGCGCGCCGTCGACGGAGTTGCGTCATGCGCATGTGTCGTCGGCGAGCTTCGCCGCGGCCGAACCGCAAGTCGACTCGTATCGCGGCTATACGATCAGCGGCACCGCGCAGCCGGTGCAGAACCTGATGTATCGCGCGTGGGCCGAGATCTCGCAGGACGACCGGCGCGTGGAACGCTCGGGCCTGATCGGCCCGCGCTTTACCGACGCCGAGGAAGCCGAGCAGTACGCGCTCGACTGGGCGCGCCAGTGGATCGATCGCCACGGCGCGAGCGACGAGCCGGCGCGCGCGCCGCAAAGCGAGGTGCTGGCCGGTCTGTCGGCGCTGTCGCGTGCGGAGTCCGACATCAAGCGCTTCATCGCCGAGCGTCATACCGGTGCGCTGACCGAAAGCCGCAACGATCCGGTGCAGTCGGAACGTCGCGAGTACGCGTACCGCGTCGGCTGATCGCGGTGCCGATGCGAGGCGCGGGCCGTCGTGTGCCACGACGCCCGCGCGTGCCTGCCCGGGTACGTTCGCGAGACCGTTGTCGGTGTGAACGGGCCTGGCCCCCGGGGCGCCGCCGTCGAAGCGGCGCCCCGGGCGTTTGATGCATCACTGGCGGCCGTAGGTATCGTCGAAGCGGACGATGTCGTCCTCGCCGAGATACGCGCCCGATTGCACTTCGATCAGTTCGAGCGGCATCTTGCCCGGGTTCTCCAGGCGGTGCGAGACGCCGAGCGGGATGTAGGTCGATTCGTTTTCGGACAGCAGGAACGTTTCGTCGCCGCGCGTGATGCGCGCGGTGCCGCGCACGACGATCCAGTGTTCGGCGCGGTGGTGATGCATCTGCAGCGACAGTTGCGCGCCCGGCTTCACGACGATGCGTTTCACCTGGAAGCGCTCGCCCATGTCGACCGAGTCGTAGTGGCCCCACGGGCGATGCACCTTGCGGTGATCGGTGGCTTCCGCGCCGCGTTGCGCCTTGATGCGGCCGACGATTTTCTTCACGTCCTGCACGCGCGACTTGTCCGCGACGAGCACCGCGTCGGGCGTTTCGACGACGACGAGGTTCTGCGTGCCGACGCAGGCGACGAGCCGGCTTTCCGAATGCGCGAAAGTCGATTCGGCGCCTTCGAACAGCACATGGCCGCGGCCGACGTTCTGCGCATCGTCCTTCGGCGAGATCTGCCAGATCGCGTCCCACGACCCGACGTCCGACCAGCCGGCGTCGAGCGGCACGACCACGCTTTCGCACAGTTGCGGCAGGCTCGCGAGCGGCTCCATCACCGCGTAGTCGATCGAGTTCGACGGCGACGCGGCGAACGCCTCGCGATCGACACGGAAGAAATCGCCGTCGTCCTTGCCCTGGGCGACGGCCGTTTCGCACGCGGCGTAGATCGCCGGCTCGAGCTGGCGGATCGCCTTCAGCCAGACCGACGCGCGCACGATGAAGATCCCGCTGTTCCACCAGTATTCGCCCGATGCGACGTACTGCTGGGCGAGTTCGAGGTGCGGCTTCTCGACGAAACGGTCGAGGCGGCGCACGTCGAGGCTGCCGGTCGCGGCGTCGCCGAGCGGCGCACCCACGCGGATGTAGCCGTAGCCGGTCTCCGCGTGCTTCGGCACGATGCCCATCGTCGCGATCTTGCCTTGCGCGGCGCAGTGCACGCCGGCCGCGACCGCTGCGTGAAAGCGCGGCAGGTCGGCGACCGCGTGGTCGGCCGGCATCACCGTCATCACCGCATCGTTGCCGCCGGCGACGAGCCGCAGCGCGGCCAGCGTGAGCGCGGGCGCGGTGTCGCGGCCGAGCGGCTCGAGCATGATCGTCGCGCGCTTGGCCGTCAGGCGCAGCTGTTCGGCGGTCGTGAAGCGGTGATCCTCGCCGCACACGATCAGCACGTCGTCGTTCAGCGGATGGTCGGCCGCGAGGCCGTCGAGGCGCAGGGCGGTCGACTGCAGCAGCGAATGATCGCCGAGCAGGCCGATCAGCTGTTTCGGAAAACGTTCGCGCGACATCGGCCACAGGCGTGTGCCGGAGCCGCCGGCAAGAATCACCGGTTGCACCGCGAGGCGCGTGCCGGCGGCGGGGGCGGCGGAAGAAGCATGGCGCGTTTCGGCTGCCACGGCCGGAGCATTCATGATGGCACTCTCCACGGTTGAAGTCAGTGCCTGTCGTTGTAGCATGAAGTAAATCGACAATAAAACCGGGTCCATTGCCTGATATTCATCGGGCATTCATCTGGAAAAATTTTCCGCGCTAGCATCGGATGCAAATAAAAAAATAAAAAATAATTCCGTGCACCGGCGGCTGGAGCTTGTCTGTAAAGGGATTGAGCCGAACGTAAAGTTTCCGAACAATTCTCGATTTCAGATCGATTCGGGAAAACGTGCCGAATTAATTCAAAAAGTTCGCGGCAAGAATTTCCGATTATTTTTCGAAATACTTGTGCGCTTGAGGGGGGATTTTCTTGTCGCTTCAATAGCGTCATGCAACGTTTGAATCGAAGGTGCGGCACGGGTCGCACGAGGAGCTGTTCGGCAAACGCCTGTTCAAAGAGGAAGCAGACATGTTGAGCGTGCTGGCGAGAGTCATCGATATCGCGATGGTCGTAGCGGGGGCGCTGATCGCCGCCGCGCTGCACGACGGCAGTATCTGGCTCAACGACCTGCAGCGCACGACGGTGCTGTTCGACTGCCTGCTCGTAGTCGTGTTCTTTCCGGCCATCGGCATTTACCAGTCGTGGCGCGGCAAGCGCCTCGTCGGGCTGGTGGGCCGGGTCGCGTTCGCGTGGCTCGTGGTCGAGCTCGCGGGCATCCTGATGAGCTTCAGCTTTCACCAGTCGGGCGAGCTGTCGCGGCTGTGGCTCGGCTACTGGGCGCTCGTGACGATGGCGCTGCTCGCCGGCTCGAAGACGTGCGTGCACGTCGTGCTGCGGCAGCTGCGTCGCGGCGGCTACAACCTGAAGGCGGTCGCGATCGTCGGCGGTACGCCGGCGGCGCGGCGGCTGATCGCGCAGATGCGGGCGCGGCCGGAAGCCGGTTTCAACCCGGTGTGCGTGTACGACGAAAGCGAGGCGCCGGGCGAAGTCGCGCTCGACGACGTGCGCATCGAGCGGCAGTTCGAATCGCTGGTGTGGCTGGTGCGCAGCCGCGCGATCAGCGAGCTGTGGCTCACGCTGCCGATCACGGAGGAGCGCCGGATTCACCAGATCGTGACGGTGTTCCGCCACGACTTCGTGAATATCCGCTTCATCCCGGACGTGCGCACGCTGTCGTTCTTCAACCAGGAAGTGGTCGAGGTGCTCGGCGTGCCGGCGATCAACCTCGCGGCGTCGCCGATCACCGACGTGCGGATCCTGCCGAAGTTCGTGTTCGACCGGCTGTTCGCGCTGGCGGCGCTCACGGCGCTCGCGCCGGTGATGGTGCTGATCGCGGCCCTGATCAAGCTGACGTCGCGCGGGCCGGTGTTCTTTCGCCAGAAGCGCAAGGGCATCGACGGGCACGAGTTCGAGATCTACAAGTTTCGCTCGATGAAGGTGCATCAGGAAGTGGCCGGGCAAGTCACGCAGGCGACGAAGAACGACACGCGCGTGACGCCGGTCGGCCGGTTCCTGCGCCGCACGAGCCTCGACGAGCTGCCGCAGTTCATCAACGTGCTGAAGGGCGAGATGTCGGTCGTCGGCCCGCGCCCGCATGCGCTCGCGCACGACGACATCTACAAGGATCTGGTCAAGGGCTACATGTTCCGCTACCGGATCAAGCCGGGCATCACCGGGTGGGCGCAGATCAACGGCTATCGCGGCGAGACCGACCAGATCGAGAAGATGATGGGGCGCGTGAAGCTCGATCTGTACTACATGCAGAACTGGTCGTTCTGGCTCGACATCAAGATCGTCGTGCTGACGCTCTGGAAAGGCTTTACCGGCAGCAACGCGTACTGACGCGCCGCGCAGGCGTTCCGGTTTTACGAATTTCGAATCATTGGTCACGAGGTCCGACACATCATGAATCTGACTATCATCGGCAGCGGTTACGTAGGTCTTGTCACCGGCGCCTGTCTCGCCGACATCGGGCACGACGTGTTCTGTCTCGACGTCGACCAGGCAAAGATCGACGTCCTGAACAACGGCGGCGTGCCGATCCACGAGCCGGGCCTGAAGGAAGTCATCGCGCGCAACCGCGCGGCCGGCCGCCTGCGCTTCTCGACCGACGTCGAGGCCGCGGTCGCGCACGGCGATGTGCAGTTCATCGCGGTCGGCACGCCGCCCGACGAGGACGGCTCGGCGGACCTGCAGTACGTGCTCGCCGCCGCGCGCAACATCGGCCGCTACATGACGGGCTTCAAGGTGATCGTCGACAAGTCGACGGTGCCGGTCGGCACGGCCGAGCGCGTGCGCGCGGCGGTTGCCGAGGAGCTCGCGAAGCGCGGCGGCGACCAGATGTTCTCGGTCGTGTCGAACCCGGAATTCCTGAAGGAAGGCGCGGCCGTCGACGATTTCACGCGTCCGGACCGCATCGTGATCGGCTGCGACGACGACGTGCCGGGCGAGCGCGCCCGCGAACTGATGAAGAAGCTGTACGCGCCGTTCAACCGCAACCACGAACGCACGCTGTACATGGACGTGCGCTCGGCCGAGTTCACGAAGTACGCGGCCAACGCGATGCTCGCGACGCGCATCTCGTTCATGAACGAGCTGGCGAACCTCGCGGACCGCTTCGGCGCGGACATCGAGGCCGTGCGCCGCGGGATCGGCTCCGATCCGCGCATCGGCTATCACTTCCTGTATGCCGGCTGCGGTTACGGCGGCTCGTGCTTCCCGAAGGACGTCGAGGCGCTGATCCGCACGGCCGACGAGCACGGGCAGGCGCTGCAGATCCTGAAGGCCGTGTCGTCGGTCAACGCGACGCAAAAGCGCGTGCTCGCCGACAAGATCGTCGCGCGTTTCGGCGAGGACCTGACAGGCCGCACGTTCGCGATCTGGGGCCTGGCGTTCAAGCCGAACACCGACGACATGCGCGAAGCGCCGAGCCGCGAGCTGATCGCCGAGCTGCTGTCGCGCGGTGCGCGCATCGCCGCGTACGACCCGGTCGCGCAGCAGGAAGCGCGCCGCGTGATCGCGCTCGATCTCGCCGATCACCCGAGCTGGCTGGCGCGCCTGACCTTCGTCGACGACGAGGCGCAGGCCGCGCGCGACGCCGACGCGCTCGTGATCGTCACCGAATGGAAGATCTTCAAGAGCCCCGACTTCGTCGCGCTCGGCCGCCTGTGGAAATCGCCGGTGATCTTCGACGGCCGCAACCTGTACGAGCCGGAGACGATGAGCGAGCAGGGCATCGAGTACCACCCGATCGGCCGGCCGGGCTCGCGCCAGGCCGTCGCCGCCCGCGTGCCCGGCGCCGCGCGCGCGAGTGCGTAACCCGTTTCCCGTCACTCGTTACGAGGCGCCATGTTCCGGAACATCCTGATCGTCTGCCACGCGAACGTCTGCCGCAGCCCGGCAGCGGAAATGCTGTTCAAGTCGCACGCCGCGTCGCGCGGCGGCCCGCGCCCGACCTTTCACTCGGCCGGCGTGCACGCGAATGACGGCGACGGCATCGATCCGGTGATGCGGCAACTGCTCGCCGAGCGGGGCGTCGATGCGACGACCCACCGCTCGCGGCGGCTGTCGCGCCGGCTGGTGCGCGACGCCGACCTGATTCTCGTCAGCGAGCGCGGACAGATCGCGGCCGTCGAATCGGTCGATCCGTTCGCGCGCGGCAAGGTCCACCTGCTCGGCAAGTGGGAAGGGGCCGAGATTGCCGACCCGCACGGCGGCCCCGAGGCCGACTACCGCGAGAGCTACTCACTGATCGAACGTCTGGTTCAAGGATGGCTACAGAAACTATGCTGAAACGCCCGATGCGCCCGGTGGCGCTTGCCGTCGCGCTGACGACTTTCCTGTCGGCCTGTGCAACCGCTCCCGGCAACTACCTCGACTCGTCGAACCTGAAGGACGAAGGCCGGCAGCAAGCCGCCGAAACCTATCCGGTGCATTACATCGACGCCAAAGTGGTGATGGACCAGCTGCAGAAGGCGCAGGTCGACCATCCGCTGCCGCCGGGACGTTATACCGACCCGTCGCAGTACACCTATCGCGTGGGCCCGCAGGACATCCTCGGCGTCACCGTGTGGGACCACCCCGAGCTGACGACGCCGCAGGGCCAGTCGTTCTCGAGCGGCGGCAACACGACGCAATCGGTCGCGGGCGCGCTGCAGCAGCCGTATACGACCGCGCTGCCGGGCCAGGCCGATCCGTATGGCCAGACGGTGGGCGCCGACGGCACGATCTTCTTCCCGTTCGTCGGCCGCGTGCGCGTGGCGGGCAAGACCGTCGCGCAGATCCGCGACGAGATGGCGTCCGGCCTGTCGCGCTACGTGAAGAATCCGCAGCTCGACGTGCGCGTGCTGTCGTTCCGCAGCCAGAAGGTGCAGGTGACGGGCGAGGTGAAGCAGCCGGGCCCGCTCGCGATGAGCGACGTGCCGCTGACGCTCGTCGACGCGATCTCGCGCTCGGGCGGCTCGACCAACGAGGCCGACCTGCAGCGCGTGCGCCTGACCCGCGACGGCAAGCTCTACACGCTCGACGCGAACGGCGTGCTCGATCGCGGCGAAGTCAACAAGAACGTGATGCTGCAGGCGGGCGACATCATCAACGTGCCGGACCGCAGCGACAGCCGTGTGTTCATCATGGGCGAGGTCAAGACGCCGGTCACGGTGCCGATGCTCAAGGGCCGGCTGACCATCGCCGACGCGCTGACCGCGGGCGGCGGCATCCTCGACACCGACGCGAACCCGCGCAAGATCTACGTGATGCGCGGGATGCGCGACAACCCGACGAAGCCCGAAGTGTTCCGTCTCGACATGACGCAACCCGATGCGCTGATGCTGTCGAGCCGCTTCCCGCTTCAACCGCTCGACGTCGTCTACGTCAGCACGGCCAGCTCGGTGCAGTTCAACCGTGTGCTGCAGCAGGTGCTGCCGACGATCCAGACGATCTTCTACATGCGGCAAATCACGCGCTGATAGCCCGCCGGGGCGGCGCCTCCGCCCCGGCACCACTCAAGCGGGAACGAATGGTGAACACGCAAGCGAAACACTCCTACGCGGATCTGTCCGTGAAAACCGAGGAAGAGGACGTCGTCCTCGGCCAGTTGCTCCAGGTGATCATGGACGACATCTGGCTGCTGCTCGGCATCGCGGTGACGGTCGTCGCGCTCGCCGGCCTCTACTGCTACGTGGCGAAGCCGGTGTACCAGGCCGACGTCCACGTGCGGGTCGAGAGCAACGACAACACGTCGCAGGCGCTCACGCAGACGCAGACCGGCGCGACGATCAACACCGGTCCGCAGCAGGCGCAGACCGATGCGGAAATCGAGATCATCAAGAGCCGCGGCGTCGTCGCGCCGGTGGTCGATCAGTTCAAGCTGAATTTCTCGATCGCGCCGAAGACGCTGCCGGTGATCGGCAGCCTCGCCGCGCGCCTCGCGACGGCGGGCGTGCCGTCGCGGCCGTGGCTCGGCCTGAAGTCGTATGCGTGGGGCGGCGAAGTCGCCGACGTCGATTCGATCAGCGTCGTGCCGGCGCTCGAAGGCAAGAAGCTGACGCTGACGGCCGGCCCGGACGGCACCTATTCGCTGGTCGACCCGAACGGGACGCGGCTGCTGTCGGGCCATGTCGGCGAAGCGGCGCAGGGCGGTGGCGTGACGCTGCTCGTGCAGAAGCTCGTCGCGCGCCCCGGCACGCAGTTCACGGTGGTCCGCTACAACGATCTCGACGCCATCAGCGGCTTCCAGGCCGGCATCCAGGTGACCGAGCAGGGCAAGCAGACGGGCGTCGTGCAGATCTCGCTCGAAGGCAAGGACCCGGACCAGACCGCCGCGATCGCGAACGCGCTCGCGCAGTCGTACCTGAACCAGCACGTGGTCGCGAAGCAGGCCGAGGCGACCAAGATGCTCGACTTCCTGAAGGGCGAGGAACCGCGCCTGAAGGCCGACCTCGAACGCGCGGAAGCCGCGCTGACGCAGTACCAGCGCACGTCGGGCTCGATCAACGCGAGCGACGAGGCGAAGGTCTACCTCGAAGGCAGCGTGCAGTACGAACAGCAGATCGCCGCGCAGCGCCTGCAGCTCGCGTCGCTCGCGCAGCGCTTCACCGATTCGCACCCGATGGTGATCGCGGCCAAGCAGCAGCTCGCGGAACTGCAGGGCGAGAAGGACAAGTTCAGCAACCGCTTCCGCAGCCTGCCGGCCACCGAAGTGAAGGCCGTCCAGCTCCAGCGCGACGCGAAGGTCGCCGAGGACATCTACGTGCTGCTGCTGAACCGCGTGCAGGAACTGTCGGTGCAGAAGGCCGGTACGGGCGGCAACATCCACCTCGTCGATTCGGCGCTGCGTCCGGGCGATCCGGTCAAGCCGAAGAAGGTGCTGATCCTGTCGGCGGCCGTGTTCCTGGGCCTGATCCTCGGCACGGGCGTGGTGTTCCTGCGCCGCAACCTGTTCCAGGGCATCGAGGATCCGGACCGCATCGAGCGCACGTTCAACCTGCCGCTGTACGGGCTGGTGCCGCAAAGCGCCGAGCAGGTGAAGCTCGACGCGGCGGCCGAGAAGGGCGGCGGCCGCGCGCGGCCGATCCTCGCGAGCCTGCGTCCGAAGGATCTCAGCGTCGAGAGCCTGCGCAGCCTGCGCACCGCGATGCAGTTCGCGATGATGGACGCGAAGAACCGCGTGATCGTGCTGACGGGCCCGACGCCGGGCATCGGCAAGAGTTTCCTGACGGTCAACCTCGCGGTGCTGCTCGCCCATTCGGGCAAGCGCGTGCTGCTGATCGACGCCGACATGCGCCGCGGCCTGCTCGACCGCTATTTCGGCCTGACCGCGCAGCCGGGCCTGTCCGAGTTGCTGAGCGACCAGGCGCCGCTCGAGGATGCCGTGCGCGAAACGCCGGTGCAGGGCCTGTCGTTCATCGCGGCCGGCACGCGTCCGCCGAACCCGTCGGAGCTGCTGATGTCGTCGCGCCTGCCGCAATACCTCGAAGGGCTCGGCAAGCGCTACGACGTCGTGCTGATCGATTCGCCGCCGGTGCTGGCGGTGACCGACGCGACCATCATCGGCCGCATGGCCGGCTCGACGTTCCTCGTGCTGCGCTCGGGCATGCACACCGAAGGCGAGATCGCCGATGCGATCAAGCGCCTGCGCACCGCGGGTGTCGATCTGGAAGGCGGGATCTTCAACGGCGTGCCGCCGAAGGCGCGGGGCTACGGCCGCGGTTATGCGGCCGTGCATGAATACCTGAGCGCCTGATCCGTCTGGCGCGTAACCGGGCGGGCGGCGTGTGCTGCCCGCCCGGCCGACTGGAGAACCATCGATGAAAATTTCCGTGCTCGTTCCGACCTACCGGCGTCCCGCCGACCTCGCGCGCTGCCTGCTGGCGCTGCAGCGCCAGCAGCGGCTGCCCGACGAGGTGATCGTCGTCGCGCGCCCGGAGGACGACGCCACGCACGAGCGGCTCGCCGATCCGGCGGTCGGCGGCGCGCTGCCGCTGCGCGTCGTGCCGGTCGACGTGCCGGGGCAGGTCGCCGCGCTGAACAAGGGGCTCGATTCCGCGACCGGCGACATCGTGGCCATCACCGACGACGATGCGGCGCCGCATCGCGACTGGCTCGCCCGCGTCGAAGCGGTATTCGAGGCCGATCCGCGCGTGGGCGCGGTCGGCGGGCGCGACTGGGTCCACGAGAAAGGCCGCGTGCTCGACGAATCGCGCGAACGCGTCGGCCAGCTCACGCTGTCCGGCAAGATCGTCGGCAATCATCACCTCGGCGTCGGCGGCGCGCGCGAAGTCGACATGCTGAAAGGCGCGAACATGAGCTATCGCCGCGCCGCGATCGAGCGGCTGCGCTTCGACACGCGGCTGCGCGGCGCCGGTGCGCAGGTGCACAACGACATGGGCTTCAGCATGCGCGTGCAGCGCGACGGCTGGACGCTCGTCTACGACCCGGCGATCGCGGTCGATCATTTTCCGGCCGAGCGTTTCGACGACGACCGGCGCGATGCCGCGTCGCTGAATGCGATCAGCAACGGCGCGTACAACATGCACCTGATCCTGCGCGAGCACCTGCCGCCGCTGCGGCGCGAGATCGCGTGGTGGTGGTGGACGCTGGTCGGCACGCGCGTCTACCCGGGCTTCGCGCACGTGCTGCTGTCGCTGCATACGGCGAAGCGCGAGCGGATCCGCGAGCACTGGCGCGCGGTGCGCCGTGGCGCGCGCGATGCCCGCCGCGCGAACCTTGCCCCCCACCATGCGGCGATGCCGCCGGTGACGTCTTGAACGGCCCGCGCGCCTCGCGCGCGGCCACCCCCGGAGGGCTCGCATGACTGCAACGAACGTCCACGTCCATCTGTTTTACGGCGCCGATCCGCGTATCTACCGGAAAGGCGAGAACATCGGCTGCCTGTACGGCTATCACCACGCCGAATCCGACGAGTTCCGGCTGACCTATTCGCAGGACGGCGGCGAGAACCGCGTCGCCGGCCTTGCACGCCGCGCGCTGAAGGCGGCGCTCGGCTTCGACGTCGTGCATGCGTGGCGCAATCGCGCCGCGCTGCTGAACACCGACGTGATCTGGACGCATACGGAACAGGAGCATCTGGCGGCGGCGCTGGTCCTCAAGCTCGCCGGTACGCGGGGCAAGCGGCCGCTGCTGCTCGCGCAGAGCGTGTGGCTGTTCGACAAGTGGGACAGTTTCGGCGGTCCGCGCCGCTGGCTGTACCGCAAGCTGCTCAAGCGCGCCGACGCGCTGACCACGCTGGCGCGCGACAACGCCGAGCTGTGCCGTCGTTATCTCGGTCGCGAAGCCGAGTTCGTCTACTACGGGCTGAACACCCAGGATTTTCCGCCGGCCGAGCCGCGGCAGTGGACACCGAACCAGCCGCTGCGGATCGCGGCGATCGGCAACGACCGCGACCGCGACTGGCGCACGTTCCTCGCCGCGTTCGGCGGCGACGCGCGCTACGACGTGCGGCTCGCGACGCGCCGCCGCGTGCCGCGCGAGTGGCATGCGCCGAACGTGAAGATCGGCTCGGCGTCGGGGCTGGCGAAGCAGCACGAGCTGTACGCGTGGGCCGACGTGATCGTCGTGCCGTTGCGGCCGAATTTCCATGCGTCGGGTATCACCGTGATGCTCGAGGCGGCGGCCGTCGGCAAGCCGATGATCGTGTCCGACGTCGGCGGGCTCAGCGACTACTTCCCGCACGATACGGCCGCGTATGTGCCGGCGTTCGACGCGCCGGCGATGCGCCAGGCCGCGGACCGCTTCGTCGCCGATCCGGCGGCGGCGCTCGATTGCGCGCGGGCCGCCGCCGCGTGCCTGCGCGATCGCGACCTGACCACGCAGGCGTTCGCCGAGCAGCACGTGCGGATCACGCGCGACATGCTGCGCCGGCGCCGCACGCCGGCGGCCGCGGGGCTGGCGATGCCGCTCGCCGATTCACGCCCGTCGTCGCGGTGAGAGCGGATCGATGAGTACGATTGCCGCCGAGCGCGCACCGTCGCCCAAGCGCAGCCGGCTTCCCGAGCCGAAGCACTGGGTCGGGCAGGCCGCGCTGTGGTCCTTCACCGCCGCGCTGATCGCCGTGCACCAGGGCAAGGTGCTGACGCTCGCGTTTCCGGTGCTGGCCATCGCGGTCGGCTTCTGGCTGTATTTCAAGAGCCCGGCGCGCTATGTCGGCTTCATGTGGTGGGTGTGGTTCCTGAGCCCCGAGGTGCGGCGGCTGGCCGACTGGTCGAAGGGCGCGTTCACGCCGACGAGCCTGATCCAGGTCGCGCCGCTCGCGGTGACGATGATCGCCGGCTTCGGGCTGATCCGGCATTACCGCGTGCTCGCGCAGCGGCGCGGGATTCCCGTGCTGCTGATGCTGTTCGGGCTCGCATATGCGTATCTCGTCGGGATCGTGTCGAGCGGCGTGATGGCCGCGACCTACGACCTGGCGAACTGGGTGTACCCGGTGCTGATCGGCTTTCACATCATGGTCAACGCGCGCGACTATCCCGAGTACCGCGACGTGCTGCTGTCCACGTTCATGTGGGGCATGCTGGTGATGGGCCTGTACGGCGTCGTGCAGTACTTCGTGATGCCGCAGTGGGACGTGCTGTGGATGATCGGGTCCGACATGGGCTCGCAGGGCGAGCCGGTGCCGTACGGCGTGCGCGTCTTCAGCACGATGAATTCGTCGGGGCCGTTCGCGTTCGCGATCATGGGCGCGCTGGTGTTCGTGTTCGCCGCGCCGCAGAAGATCCGCTGGTTCGCGGGGGCGGCCGGTTTCGTGTCGTTCGCGCTGTGTCTCGTGCGCTCGACGTGGGGCGGCTGGGTGATCGCGCTCGCGATCCAGCTCGCGCAGTCGAACAACCGCCTGCGGATGCGGATCCTCATCAGCGGCGTCGTGCTGGTCGGGCTGTGCGTGCCGCTCCTGACCGTCGGGCCGGTGGCCGACCGTCTCGGCGCGCGCCTGCAGTCGATCACGAACCTGAAGGACGACCGCAGCTACGACGACCGCAACAAGTTCTACGCCACCTTCGCGCAGACGGCGTTTACCGACGTCGCCGGCGAAGGAATGGGCGCGACGGGCGCATCCACGAAGCTGTCGAGCGACAGCGGCGAGCTCGGCAAGTACGGCAGCTTCGACAGCGGCGTGATGAACGTGCCGTTCGTGCTCGGCTGGCCCGGCACGCTGCTGTATCTCGCCGGCGTCGTGATGCTGTTCGGCCGCACGCTGCGCGCGGCATTCCGGCTGCGCAAGGACAAGTTCGTCGGCGCGTGCCTGAGCCTGTGCCTGTCGACCTTCGCGATGCTCGTGTTCACGAACTCGCTGATCGGCACGGGCGGCCTGCTGATGTTCACAGCCATTTTTTCGATACTTGCCGCGGCGCACTGGCAAAAGGCGCAACGCCTGCTGGCCGCCGCGCGTTCACGGGGAGGCGACCATTGAGAATCGCGATCGTCACGCACGTCGTGCGACATAACGACGGGCAGGGCCGCGTCAATTACGAAATCGCGCGCGCGGCGCTGGCCGAAAACTACGAGGTCACGCTGGTCGCGTCGCATGTCGCGCCCGAGCTGCTGGCCGACCCGCGCGTGCGCTGGGTGCCCGTGAAGGTCGGCGGCTTCTGGCCGTCGAATCTCGTCAAGCAGCAGGTGTTCGCGCTGAAGAGCGCGGCCTGGCTGCGCGCGCATCGCGGCGAATACGACGTGCTGCACGTGAACGGCTTCATCTCGTGGATCAAGGCCGACGTGAATACCGCGCACTTCGTGCACGGCGGCTGGTTCAAGAGTCCGTACTATCCGTTCGGGCCGACGAAGGGCATCTGGTCGGCTTACCAGTATGTCTATACGCGCGTGAACACCACGCTCGAGCGCTGGGCGTACCGGCGTTCGCGCGCGATCACGGCCGTGTCGCAGAAGGTGGCCGACGAGATTGCCGGGATCGGCATCGACAGCCGCAAGATCAGCGTGATCTACAACGGCGTCGACGGCAGCGCGTTCGCGCACGCGCAGGCCGACCGCGCGGCGTTCAAGCTGCCGGACGACGCGTTCCTGCTGCTGTTCGTCGGCGACCTGCGCACGCCGCGCAAGAACCTCGGCACCGTGCTGAAGGCGCTGACGAAGCTGCCGGCGAACGTGCATCTGGCGGTGGCCGGCTATTTGCCCGGCAGCCCGTATCCGGAAGAGGCGCGCGCGCTCGGCATCGATGCGCGCGTGCATTTCCTCGGCCTCGTGAAAAACATGCCGACGCTGATGCGCTCGGTCGACGCGTATGTCTTTCCGTCGCGCTACGAAGCGATGAGCCTGTCGCTGCTGGAAGCGATGGCGGCCGGCTTGCCGGTCGTCACCGCGCGCACGGCGGGCGGCGCGGAGATCATCACGCGCGAATGCGGGATCGTGCTGGAGGATCCGGACGATCCGGCCGCGCTCGCGCAGGCGATCGGCTCGCTCGCGGCCTCGCGCGACACCTGTCGCGCGATGGGCGACGCGGCCCGCGAACTGATGACCCGTTTCGGCTGGGCGCACATGGGTGCCCAGTACGTCGCGCTTTACCGGCGCATCGGTCAACCCACGCAGCCGTCCGCCTTCGAGCGGGTCGAGCATGCAGTCACGCAGGAGCAGTCGTGATGTCCCAAACTTCCCGGCCGATCAAATCGTTGCAAATCGGCATGCACTGGTTCCCCGAACGCGCGGGCGGCCTCGACCGGATGTACTACTCGCTCGTCGGCGCGCTGCCGGGGGCCGGTGTCGAGGTGCGCGGGCTCGTTGCCGGCTCGCCGAAGGTCGCCGACGACACGGGCGGCGCGATCCAGGGCTTCGGTCCCGCGTCGGAGCCGCTCGCGCGCCGGATGCTCGCCGCGCGGCGCGCGCTGCGCGACGAGATCCGCAGCGAACGGCCGGACGTGATCTCGTCGCACTTCGCGCTGTACACGTTCCCGGGGCTCGACGTCACGCGCGGGATTCCGCAGGTGTCGCACTTCCAGGGGCCGTGGGCCGACGAAAGCCAGGTCGAGGGCGCGGCGTCGCTCGGGCAGCGCGCGAAGCGCTATCTCGAACAGGCCGTCTATACGCGCTCGTCGCGGCTGATCGTGCTGTCGCAGGCGTTCGGCCAGATCCTGACGAACCGCTACGGGATCGATCCGTCGCGCGTGCGCGTGATTCCCGGCTGCGTCGACACCGCGCAGTTCGATACGCCGCTGACGCCCGCCGAGGCGCGGCACAAGCTGCAGTTGCCGCAGGACCGGCCGATCGTGCTGGCCGTGCGCCGGCTCGTGCGGCGCATGGGGCTGGAGGACCTGATCGACGCGATCGGTCTCATCAAGCAACGCCACCCGGACGTGCTGCTGCTGATCGCCGGCAAGGGCAAGATCGGCGAGGAACTGCAGCAGCGCATCGACGCCGCCGGGCTGCAGGACAACGTGAAACTGCTCGGCTTCGTGCCCGACAACCATCTCGCGGCGCTGTACCGCGCGGCGACGGTCAGCGTCGTGCCGACGGTCGCCCTCGAGGGGTTCGGGCTGATCACCGTCGAATCGCTCGCGTCCGGCACGCCCGTGCTGGTGACGCCGGTCGGCGGGCTGCCGGAGGCGGTGGCCGGGCTGTCGAACGATCTCGTGCTGCCGTCGACGGGCGCCGATGCGATCGCTGAAGGGCTCGGCGGCGCACTGTCGGGTACGATCGCGCTGCCCGACGAGGCCGCATGCAAGCGCTACGCGCGTGACCATTTCGACAACGCGGTGATCGCGCGACGCGTCGCCGGCGTGTACGAGGAGGCGATCCAGGCGGCCGGCTGAACGCTCGCGGCGCGCAACCGGCGCGCCGACCAGGAAACCGGACCGGCGCAGGCACGTGGCCGGTGCGCGTGCCGGCCGCCCGACGCGGGTGCGCCGGCTTTTTTGCTCGATCCCGATGACCGGCGCGCATCACGCGCGCCTGAGCGTCGCGACCCACACGCCGAGCGCGGCGATGCTGACGGCCGCGCCGAGCACGCAGACGCCGGTCCATCCGGCGCGCGCATACGTCATCGTCGACGCGATCGCACCGAGCCCGCTGCCGGCCGAGTAGAACAGCATGTAGCAGCCGACGAGGCGCGCGTGCGCATCGGGCCGCGCGCCGAGAATCATGCTCTGGTTGACGACGTGGACGGCCTGCCCGCCGACGTCGAGCAGCACGATGCCGACGATCAGCCACGCAATCGACGTGACGCCGAACGCGAGCGGCAGCCACGCGCACGCGAGCAGCGCGAGCGCGGCGCCGGTCGTCGCTTCGCCGCGCCCGCGATCCGCGAGCCGGCCCGCGCGGGCGGCCGCCGCCGCGCCCAGTGCGCCGACTAGGCCGAATGCACCGATCTGCGTATGCGACATCGCGTGCGGCGGCGCGCTCAGCGGCAGCACGAGCGCGCTCCAGAAGATGCTGAACGCCGCGAACATCAGCAGCGCGATCGCACCGCGCACGCGCAGCACGCGTTCATCGCGCAACAGCGACACCATCGACCGCAGCAGCGCCGCATAACCGATGCGCTCGCGCGGCGCGTCCGTGTCGGGCAACAGCCGCGACAGCACGGCGAGCATCGCGATCGCGAGCGCCCCCGACACGAGGTAGACGGCCCGCCAGCCGGCGAGATCGGTGACGACGCCGGCCAGCGAACGCGCGGCCAGCAGCCCGACCACGACGCCGCCTTGCGCGGCGCCCACCACGCGCCCGCGTTCGCCGGCGCCGGCGAGCGCGGCCGAGCACGCGATCAGCCCTTGCGTCATCGCGGTGCCGAGCAGCCCGACCGCGACCATCCCCGCGAGCAGCGCGATGCGCGTCGGCGACGCGGCGACGCCGATGCAGGCCGCCGTCAGCAGCAGAAGCTGCGCGGTGATCAGGCGCTTGCGGTTCAGCAGGTCGCCGAGCGGCACGACGAACAGCAGCGCGAGTGCGCAGCCGAGCTGCGTCGCGGTGATCACGCCGCCGACGGCGGCCTGCGACACACCGAAATCGCGCGCGATCGAATCGAGCAGCGGCTGCGCGTAGTAGACGTTCGCGACGCTCGCCGCACAGCAGACGGCCAGCCACGCGACGCGCGCCGAGGACAGGCGGCCGCCATCGGCCGCATGCGTTGCACGGGGCGGCACGTTCGATGCCGCGACGCCGGAATGACAGGAAGACTCCATGGGTTCCCTTGCGCAAAGTAGTTGCAAATTAAAACTGGTATGAAGTGTAGGAAAAGTAGTTTTAAAATGCAACTTGTTGTGCGGCGGGCGACGGGCCCGCGCACGGATGGCCGGCGCTGCCGAGCGCGCGGCCGGCACGAGGGCGGAGAGGAACATGGCCAGGCAGAAAAGTCTTGCGGATTCGCCGTGCCCGGTGGCGCGGGCGACCGATATCGTCGGCGATCGCTGGGCGTTGTTGATCGTGCGCGATGCGTTCGACGGCGTGCGCCGGTTCGGCGATTTCCGCGCGAGCCTCGGCGTCGCGAGCAACATCCTGTCCGATCGGCTGAAGATGCTGGTGGACGCCGGCGTGTTCGACGTCGTGCCGGCGTCGGACGGCACCGCGTATCAGGAATACGTGCTGACGAAAAAGGGCGAGGGGTTGTTTCCGGTGATCGTGATGCTGCGGCAATGGGGCGAGGCGAACCTGTTCGCCCGCGGCGAGCCGCATTCGGTGCTGGTCGATCGCGGCACGGGGCGTGCGATCCGCAAGCTCGCGCTGCGCCACGAGGACGGCCGGCCCTTGAAGGCGGCCGAGACGGTCGTGAAGAAGATCGGCGACGAAGCGGGCGCGACACGGCGGTGAGCGCGCTGCGCGGCGGCCAGCCGGTCGGCTGGACTGCCGCGATCGTCGTTGACCGGAGCCGCGTCGCGATGACCCGTCCGCCGGATGCCGCGGGTTACCGGCGGCTGATCCAGCGCGATCCCGGCGACGCGTGAGCACACGCGTTCAATCGGCCGCCGGCATTGCCCGATGCACGGGCGCCGCGCCGCGATGCGCATCGGGCCGCACGCGCGTCGCGAGCAGCGCGGCCGCGACCAGCAATGCGACCGATACGGCCGTTTCGATCCGCAATCCGTCCACGACCTGCCGCGCGCCGCCGCCCGCGAGCGCGCCGAACGCCGCGACACCCATCGCGCCGCTGGCTTGCCGCG
>NZ_JAAGPK010000143.1:0-244 GCF_017104685.1 Burkholderia sp. Tr-20355
CGGCTTGAAAAAAAAAAACTCACAGACATTGTCTGGTTTGTGAGAACCCAGTACCATGCATGAAGGAGCAAGTTAAGAAGCCCCCCCCCCCCCCCCCCCCCCCCCCCCCCCCCCCCCCCCCCCCCCCCCCCCCCCCCCCCCCCCCCCCCCCCCCCCCCCCCCCCCCCCCCCCCCCCCCCCACCCCCCCCCCCCCCGTCCCCCCCCCCCCCCCCCCCCCCCCCCCCCCCCCCCCCCCCCCCCCCC
>NZ_JAAGPK010000144.1:0-21070 GCF_017104685.1 Burkholderia sp. Tr-20355
TCCGCCAGCCGTCGAGCAGCGCGACGAGCCGGCCGGCGTCGAGATCGCGCCGCGCGCTGAAATCCGGCAGCAGCGCGATGCCGAGCCCGCCGAGCGCGGCCTCGCGCATCGCCTCGCTGTTGTTCGCCGCGAAACTGCCGCGCACGGGCACGCTCACGCGCTCGCGCCGCCGGCCGTGCAGCTCGAAGCTCCACGCGGCCGGCTCGTGGTCGCGCAGGTAGCACAGGCAGCTGTGGTCGACGAGTTCGTTCGGATGGCGCGGCGCGCCGCGCGCATCGAGATAGTCGCGGCTCGCGACCAGCAGCGAGCGCGTGTCGCACAGCTTCCACGCGACGTGGGTCTGCGGCGCGGTGGTCGTATGGCGAATCGCGAGATCGAAACCCTCCTGCGTCAGCGAATGCAGCCGATCCGACAGGTCGAGCTCGATCTGCACGCCCGGATGCTGCCGCAGGAAATCGGGCAGGTGCGGCACGACCTGCTGGCGCCCGAGCGCGACCGGCACCGTCAGGCGCAGCAGGCCGCGCGGCTCGCCGGCCAGGTCCTTCACGCGCGCGAAGTGCTGCCCGATCGACTCGAACGCATCGCGCGTGCTGTCGACGAGCGTCTGGCCCGCATCGGTGAGCCGCACGCTGCGCGTCGTGCGGCGCACGAGCGGCACGCCGGCCGCCTTTTCGAGATCGGCGATGCGCTGGCTCATCGCGGCCTTGCTGATGCCGAGCCGCTGCGCGGCCGCCGTGAAACTGCCGGCCGCGGCCAGCACCGTCAGCGAATGGATGTGCGGCCAGAGCGCCTGGACATTTTGCTGATTCATTCGCCGATTATTCAGAATTCTGAACAGTGAATCAAGTTTCGCGGCCTTCTCCCGCCCTGCCGGTTTCCCTAGACTGGGCCCTGTTCCCCCCTCATCCCCAGGAGACACGATGAATCCGGTTCCCGCCTACACGTCCGACGCCGACGTCGGCCACTATGTCGACGGCGCGCCCGCGGCCGGCCGCAGCGGCCGCTTCCAGGACGTCCTCAATCCGTCGCTCGGCCGCGCGGTGCGCCGCGTCGCGCTCGCCGACGCCAGCGAAGTGCAGCGGGCCGTCGCGTCGGCCCATGCCGCGTTCCCGGCCTGGGCCGCGACGCCGCCGATCCGCCGCGCACGCGTGCTGCACCGCTTCCTGCAGCTGATGAACGAACACCGCGACACGCTCGCGGCGATCATCACGGCCGAGCACGGCAAGGTGTTCTCCGACGCGCAGGGCGAAGTCGCGCGCGGCATCGACATCATCGAATTCGCGTGCGGCGTGCCGCAACTGCTGAAGGGCGACTTCACCGACCAGGTCAGCACCGGCATCGACAACTGGACGATGCGCCAGCCGCTCGGCGTCGTCGCGGGCATCACGCCGTTCAACTTCCCGTGCATGGTGCCGTGCTGGATGTTCCCGGTCGCGATCGCGACGGGCAACACGTTCGTGCTGAAGCCGAGCGAGCGCGACCCGTCGGCCGCGCTGTTCATCGCCGACCTGCTCACGCAGGCCGGGCTGCCGGCCGGCGTGTTCAACGTCGTGCAGGGCGACAAGGGCGCGGTCGACGCGCTGCTCGACCACCCCGACGTGCAGGCCGTCAGCTTCGTCGGCTCGACGCCGATCGCGGCCTACGTCCAGCAGCGCGCGGTGCAGTCCGGCAAGCGCGTGCAGGCGCTCGGCGGCGCGAAGAACCATCTGGTCGTGATGCCCGATGCGAACCTCGAGCAGGCCGTCGACGCGCTGATCGGCGCCGCGTACGGCTCGGCCGGCGAGCGTTGCATGGCGATCAGCATCGCGGTGCTGGTCGGCGACGTGGCCGACCGGATCGTGCCGGCCATCGCCGAGCGCGCCCGCAAGCTGGTGATCGGCGACGGCATGTCGCCGGAAGTCGAGATGGGGCCGATCGTCACCGGCGAGGCGCTGAAGCGCATCGAGGGTTATATCGAGCAAGGCGTGAACGAAGGCGCGCAACTGGTGGTCGACGGCCGCGGGCTGCGCGTGCCGGGCCGCGAGTCAGGCTTCTTCACCGGCGGCACGCTGTTCGATCACGTAACGCCCGGCATGCGGATCTACAAGGAAGAAATCTTCGGGCCCGTGCTCGGCTGCGTGCGCGTGAAGGATTTCGGCGAAGCGGTCGACCTGATCAATGCGCACGAGTTCGGCAACGGCGTGTCGTGCTTCACGAGCGACGGCGGCATCGCGCGCGAATTCGCGCAGCGCATCCAGGTCGGCATGGTCGGCATCAACGTGCCGATCCCGGTGCCGATGGCATGGCACGGCTTCGGCGGCTGGAAAAAGAGCCTGTTCGGCGACATGCACGCGTACGGCGAGGAAGGCGTGCGCTTCTACACGCGCCAGAAATCGGTGATGCAGCGCTGGTCGTCGAGCATCGGCAAGGGCGCCGAATTCGCGATGCCGACCGCGAAGTAAGCCGGCCGGCGCGCCGCCCGCCGATCGAGATCGCGGGCGGTGCGCCGCCGCAACACGTCAGCCGGCCTTGGTGCCGTGCGCGCCGTCGGCGGTCGGCCGGTACGACAGCTCGAGCCGGTATGCGAGCGCGACGAACAGGCTCTGCGCGAGACCCATCGTGGCCGTCAGCGCACGAAAACCGAACGTCTCGCTGTCCTGCACCATCAGCGTCACCTCGGCCTCCCGCGCAAGCGGGCTCATCCGGCTGTCGGTGATCGCGATCACGCGCGCGCCGCGCTGCACGGCCTGCTGCGCGACCTGGACGGTTTCCTCCGCATACGGCATGAACGAGATCACGATCATCACGTCGCCCGCGCGCACCGAGCGGATCTGCCCGAGATGCATGCTGCCGAGCGCGCTGAAGAGGCCGATGCGCTTGTCGGTGTGCTGCAGCGCGTAGTCGAGATACACGGCGATCGGAAACGCGCGCCGCGAACCGGCAATCCAGATCGCCTGCGTATCGGCGAGCAGGTCGACGGCCTGCGCGAGCGCCCGAGAATCGAGCGTCTGCCGCAATTGCTGCATGCCCGCGATGCTGCCCTTGATGAATTCGTCGGCGATCTGTTCGGGCTGCAGGCTCGACGAGCCCGCTTCGATCACGTCGCGCAGCCGCAGGTTGTACGCTCGCCCGGGCGCGATCTGCTGCGCGAGCCCTTCGCGGAACAGCCGCTGCATCTCGGAGAAGCCGGAGAAGCCGAAGTGCTTCGCAAAGCGGACGACGGCCGACGGCTGGACGCCGCACGCCTCCGCGAGCGACTGGATGCCTTCCAGGCCCAGCTGGTCCCGATGCGTTTCCACGTGGCGCGCGATCACCTTCAGGCGATTGCTGAGGCCGTCGTACTCCTGCGTCAGATGCTGCAGGAACTGCTCGACGGTGGCGGGAGGTTTCTCGGATGAACTCATCGGATAGCGCGAAGTTGACGGCCCCGATGCGCGCGCGATGCTGGCGGACGCGGCCCGGAACTCACCTGGATACATGCATGAAGGGCGAATTTAATCACGTTTGCGGCACGGCCCGCGCCGCACGCTCGCTCCCACGCGCTCGATCATCACTTGCACACGCTCCACGGCAAGGCTGGAAGCGATTGTCCAACGCGCTCGCGGCGTCGTAAAGATTAGGGCGTGTACCGAGTACCGGGGCCGGCCGCCGGTGCGCACGTGACGCAGCCCGCGCGGCCGGCCCGCCCCGCTCACCGATAGTCGACCCACACGCCGCCCGCGTCGGCGGAGCGCACGCAGTGCTCGACCCAGCGTACGCCCTCGACGCCGGCGTGAACGTCCGGATAACGGATCTGCTTCAACGCGTCGGCGTCGCCGCGATCGGCCGCATCCATCGCACGCGCGAACCGCGCGTAGAGATTCGACCATGCCTCGAACAGCCCTTCCGGATGCCCGGCGCCGATGCGGTCCTCGTGCAGCGCCTGCGGATGCAGGTAGCCCATCCCGCGATCGAGCACCTGCGCGGGCTGGCCCTGCACTTCGTAGCGCAACTGGTTCGGATGCTCGTCCCACCATTCGATGCTCGCCTTCGAGCCGATCACGCGCACCTTCTGGCCGTGCATCGAGCCGGCGTTCACCGCGCTCGACCACACGTAGCCGACCGCGCCGGTGTCGTACTCCATGATCGTAAACGCGTTGTCCTCGAGCGGCGCGCGGCTCTTCACGAAGCTCTGCCGCGAACACATCAGCCGCCGGATCTTCAGTTCCGGCGCCATCACCTCGGAGATGTACAGCGGATGCGTGCCGATGTCGCCGAGCACGTAGCTCGGGCCCGCGAACTTCGGGTCGACGCGCCAGCGCGCGGCCGCGCTCGCGGCCTCGACGCCTTCGCTGTGGAAGCCGTGCGCGAACTGCATCTGCACGATGCGGATCTCGCCGAGCTCGCCGCGCGCGATCATCTCGCGCGCCTGCTCGATCATCTGGTGTCCCGAGTAGCCGTACGCGACGCCGACGATCCGGTTCTTCTCGACCGACAGCCGCTGCAGCGCCTCGGCCTCCTCGGTCGTGAAGCACAGCGGCTTCTCGCAGACCACGTGCAGCCCCGCGTTCAGCGCGGCGCGGCAGATCGCGAAGTGCGTGTTGTTCGGCGTCGCGATCGACACCGCGCGGATGCCGTCCGGGCGCCGCGCCTCGGCGTCGAACATCGTCGCGTAGTCGGGATAGCAGCGCTCGGCCGCGACGCCGAGCTTCACGCCGAACTGGCGGCCGCGTTCGGGATCGAGGTCGAATGCGCCGGCAACCAGCTGGAAGCTGCCGTCGCGCAGCGCGGCCGAGCGGTGGCTGTAGCCGATCTGGCTGCCGAGCCCGCCGCCGACCATGCCCCAGCGAATCGAATGTCCAAGCAGAATCTGTCCGTCAATCATGATGGTGGTGTTCCTGGTGCGGGTTCAGTGGGTCAGGCAAAGCCGGCCGACGCGAGAAACGCGCGGCTCGCGGCGACGTCGCGCAGGCTCGTGGCGGCGTTGCGCGGGTCGCGCTCCTGCTCGATCGTGATGTAACCCGCGTAGCCGATCTCGTCGAGCGCCTGGCGGATCGCGCGGTAATCGAGCACGCCGGTGCCGATCGGGCACATCACGCCGCGCGCGCAGGCGGCGAAGAATGCGATGTGCTCGCCCATCACCGCGTCGTACACGGCCGCGTCGATATCCTTGAAATGCACGTAGTCGAGGCGCGCCGCGTGGCGGCGCAGCCAGGTTTCCGGGTCCATGCCCGAGTAATGCAGGTGGCCGGTGTCGAGACACAGGCCGGCCGTCTCGGCCGGAATGTCGGCGACGATCCGGTCGATCTCGTCCGCGAACTCGATGTAGCCGCCCGCATGCGGATGGATCACCGCGCGCACGCCGAACTCGTCGCGCGCGATCGTTGCGATCTGCCGGATATGGTCGACCATCCGCGCCCAGTGCTCGGCGGACAGCCGCGGCGCGCGATCGCCGTGGCCGGCCGCGTAGTCGCGCACTTCGTGGCCCCAGTCGATCACGACCAGGTACGGCGCCGCGTAGCGCTGGCCGTCCTGCGTCGGCAGCCTGGGCAGCCGCGTGATCAGCGCGCAGATGTCGCGCGTCTGGCGCAGCAGGTTCGGCAGGTTCTCCGGCGACACGAGATCGTCGAAGATCGTGCCGGCGGTGATGCTCAGGCGTTGCCGCTCGAGTTCGGCGCTGACCACGTCGAGTTCGAGCGGGATGTAGCCGTACGGCCCAAGCTCGATGCCCGAGTAACCGGCCTGCGCGGCTTCGGCGAGCACGTGCCGCCACGGCGGCAGGTGCGGGTTCTTCACGTCGTCGACGCCCCAGCAGCAGGGCGCGCAGCCAATCTTCATCGTCATGTCGGTCGCTCCGTCAGGTCAGCCGCGGGTCAGCCGCGATAGAACGCGGGACGGCCGGCCATCGCGATCGGCTCGACCGCGCCGCTCTTCTGCGCCCGCACGCACGCATCGGCCGCGACCGCCGCCGCGTAGCCGTCCCATGCGGACGGCCCGGTCAGCGCGCCCTGCCGCACGCCGTCGATGAACGCCTGCAGCTCGACGTCGTACGACGCGATGAAGCGCTCCTTCCAGTCGGTCATGATCTCGACCGACCGCCGCGCCGCGTGCTTGAGCCCGACGGCCGGCGGATCGGGCAGCTTCGCGATGCCCTGCTCGCCGACCACTTCGCACTGGATGTCGTAGCCGTACTGGCAGTTCACGAAGATCTCGACGTCGATGCGCACGCCGCTCGCGGTTTCGAGCAGCACGATCTGCGGATCGGCGAGATGCGCGGACGCGTGCCGCGTCTTCTTCGGATAGACGACCTGCGCGCTCGTGTAGTCCTCGCCCAGCAGCCAGCGCAGCACGTCGAGTTCGTGGATCAGCGTGTCGGTGATCGCCATGTCGGTCGTGTAGCGCTCGCCGACCGACTGGTTGCGATGCGCGCAATGCAGCATCAGCGGTGCGCCGATCTCGCCGC
The DNA here is from genome assembly GCF_017104685.1 of Burkholderia sp. Tr-20355. NCBI lineage: Bacteria > Pseudomonadati > Pseudomonadota > Betaproteobacteria > Burkholderiales > Burkholderiaceae > Burkholderia > Burkholderia sp. Tr-20355. The sequence goes on from NZ_JAAGPK010000144.1 coordinate 6,422, forward strand.
TGTCGATCACGCGCTTGAGCGCGCGATAGCCTTCGTCATACGGCCGCATGAAGCCGACCTGCACGAGCCGCTTGCCGTGCGCGACCTCGGCTTCGACGATCCGCATGCAACCGTCGGCCGTGACGGCCAGCGGCTTCTCGCAGAACACCGGCTTGCCGTGCGCGATCGCGTCGAGCACGAACGCTTCGTGCGTCGGCCCCCACGACGTGACGAGCACGGCCTGCACGTCGGCGGCCGCGACCACTTCGTGGCCGTCGCCGTAGATCTCGGCGTCGAGCCCGTACTTCGTCACCGCGTCGCGCGCCTGCTGCGGGTCGATGTCGTTGACGGCCACGACGCGCGCGCCGGACAGCGTGCGGGTCAGTCTGCGGATGTGGTCCTGGCCGATCGCGCCGCAGCCGATCACGCCGATTTGCAAGCTCATCTACAAGTCTCCAGTCGTTCATCAGCGGCGCGGCCCCCGCCGCGCCGGTCGGGAATCGGTCAGCGCGCGCGGCGATCGAAATGGCGATCGACGTAGCGCTGGATCGTGTCGCGCATGTAGCGCGACGAGGCTTCCGCGCGGTCTTCCCACGCGAACACGCACGACGACATCACGCCGTCGAAGCCGGCGGCGCCGAGCGCGCCGAAGAACCCGTCCCAGTCGATCTCGCCCTGCCCGATGTCGAGATGCTGGTGCACGCGGATCTGGTTCGAGCCGGGCGGGTTCACGATGTAGCGCAATTGGCTGCTCTTGCGGTGGTCGAACGTGTCGGCCACGCGCACGTGCGCGAGGATCGGCGCGGCCTGCGCGATCATCGCGGCCATGTCGTCGCCGTAGTAGAACGTGTGCGGCGCGATATACGACAGCTTCAGCGACGGCGAACCGAGGTTCGTGACGATGTCGATCGCCGGTTGCAGCTGTTCGATCCAGTCCTCGGGATGCGGCTCGACCGACAGCACGATGCGTTCGCGCTCGAGGACCGGCAGCAGCTCGTCCATCGACCGGAACCACGCGGCTTCGCACAGCTCCTTCGGGTTCGCACTCGGCCGCTCGCCGACCGAACGCTCGGGCGACGCGCCGCGCCCGAATTCCGACACCATCAGCGGGCATTCCATCTCGAGCGCCACCTCGATCGCCTTGCGCCAGCAGCGCACGGCCCATTGCCGCTCGTCCTCGAACGGGCTCGCCCAGCGGTACATCGGCTGCAGCGACGCGAGCCCGACGCCGCTCGCGCGCATCGCCTGGCGGAACCCGGCCATGCGCTCCCGCGTCGCGCGCGGCATCACCCACCAGTCGAGAAAGTCGCTGCGCGGCGACAGCTCGATCTGGTCGTAACCCAGTTCGGCTACCGCATGCGGCAGCCGGTCGAGCGGCAGGTGGCGAATCATGTACGGGTCGAGTGCGATCTTCATCGGGCGTCCTTCGTGAAGGCGGATGTCGGGCTCACGCGCGCGCTCAGCGGCGCTTCTTCTTGTTGCGGTACTGGTCGGCGATCACGGCCGCGACGATGATCGCGCCCTTCACCATCTCCTGGTAATACGCGTCGATCCGGATGAACGTGAAGCCCGACGTCATCACGCCGAGGATCAGCACGCCGATCACGGTGCCCGTCACGCGGCCGAGGCCGCCCGACAGCGACGTGCCGCCGATCACGACGGCCGCGATCGCATCGAGCTCGTACATCACGCCCATGCCCGACTGGCCCGAGATCGCGCGCGCGGCCGTCACGGTGCCGGCGATCCCGCTCAAGAGGCCCGCGATCGCATAGACGAACACCAGGTGGCGCGTGACGTTGATGCCCGACACGACGGCCGCGTGACGGTTCGCGCCGATCGCGTAGGTGTACTTGCCGAAGCGCGTGTAGCGCAGCACGACGTGGAAGATCGCCGCGATCACGAGAAAGATGATCACCGGATTGGCGCCCGCGCCGATCGCCGCGAACTGGTCGGTCAGCATCGACACCGGCATCCCGTTGGTGAACCACTTCGCGAAGCCGCGCGCGGCAACCATCGTGCCGAGAGTCGCGATGAACGGCGGGATGCCCGTCATCGCGATCAGCGTGCCGTTCAGCAGGCCGACCAGCAGCCCGACGCACACGCCGGCCAGCACCGGCCAGACGATCGGCAGGTCGGTGAGGTGCGGGAACACCGCACGCGGGAAGTCGGACACCTGCGCGAGGCTTGCCGACACGACGGCGGCCGCCGCGACGACCGACCCCGACGACAGGTCGATCCCGCTGGTGATGATCACGAGGTTCACGCCGACCGCGATGATGCCGATCACGGCCATCTGCAGCACGATGATCTCGAGCCGCTCGGCGTTGAACAGGAAGCTCTGGCCGACGACGATCCAGCCGACGATCTCGAAGAACAGGCTGATGCCGACCAGCACGAGGAAGATGCTCAGCTCGGGCGGCCACTTCGTGTGCCGCGACTTGAGTGTGATGGTCTGCGCATCCGCGACCGGATTCAGGTTGCCCATTTCAGTTGTCTCCAATCTTGTTTCGGCTCAGCGCGACGCGAGATCCATGATGCGGACCTGGTCGGCGTCCTTGCGATCGACGATGCCGGTCATGCGCCCTTCGTGCATCACCATCACGCGATCGCTCATCCCCAGCACTTCCGGCATTTCCGACGAGATCATCAGCACCGCGACGCCCTTGCCGGCGAGCGCGCTGACGAGCCGGTGAATCTCGGCCTTCGCGCCGACGTCGATGCCGCGCGTCGGTTCGTCGAGGATCAGGATGCGCGGCTGCGTGAGCAGCCAGCGGCCGATCAGCACCTTCTGCTGGTTGCCGCCCGACAGGTTCTGGATTGCCTCGTGCAGCCCCGGCGACTTCACGCGCAGCATCCGGCTCATTTCCTCGCAATCGCGCTTCAGTTGCGCCTGCTGCACGAAATTGAACTTCACGTAGCGGTGGCTGAGCACGGCCGCTTCCATGTTCGCGAGCAGGTCGAGATTCAGGAAGCAGCCGCTGTCCTTGCGGTCCTCGGTGAGGAACGCCATCCCGTGCTTCATCGCCTGCGCGGGCGTCGCGATCCGCACCGGCTTGCCGTCGATCCGGATCTCGCCCGACGTGGCCGGCACGACGCCGAACAGCGCCTCCGCGACGTTCGAGCGCCCCGAGCCGACGAGGCCCGCGACGCCGAGGATTTCCCCCGCGCGCAGCTCGAAGCTCACGTCGCGGAACACGCCGTCGACGCAGAGATCCTTCACCGACAGCACGACGTCGCCGATCGGCACCGCTTCCTTCGGGAACATCTGCGTGATCTCGCGCCCGACCATCATGCGGATGATGTCGTCGCGCGTGACGTCGCTCGATGCATGCGTACCGATGTACTTGCCGTCGCGGAACACCGAGAACTCGTCGGCGATCTCGAACAGCTCGTTCATCTTGTGCGTGATGTAGACGATGCCCTTGCCCTGCTCGCGCAGCTGGCGAATGATCCGGAACAGGTGCGTGACTTCCTTGTCGGTCAGCGCGGAAGTCGGCTCGTCCATGATCAGCACGTCGGAGTCGAACGACACGGCCTTCGCGATCTCGACCATCTGGCGGCTCGCGACGGTCAGCGTGCGCACGTCGGTTTCCGGATCGATGTCGATCGACAGCCGTTCGAACAGCGCGGCCGTGCGGCGGCGCAGCTCGGCGTGATCGATCAGGCCGAAGCGGTTCTTCGGTTCGCGGCGGATCCAGATGTTCTCCGCGACCGTCATGTACGGCATCAGGTTGAGTTCCTGGTGGATCATCGCGATCCCGCGCTCGAGCGCATCGAGCGGGCCGTTCAGCACGACCGGTTCGCCGTTGATCAGGATTTCGCCCTGGTCGGGCGTGTAGACGCCCGCGATGATCTTCATCAGCGTGGACTTGCCCGCGCCGTTCTCGCCCATCAGCGCGTGGACGGTGCCGCGGCGCACGCGGAACTGCACGCCGTCGAGCGCGACGACGCCGGGAAAGGACTTGCCGACGCCGCGTACCTCGAGCACGCAGTCGGCCGCGAAAGAAGCCGGCGCGGCGGACGACCCGCCGGACGAGGCGGCCGGTGCATCGCCGCCGGCCATCGGGCGCGCGACCCTGGCTGTAAACATGGACGTTCCTCGACAAAGCGCGCGCGAACCCGGCAATGCCGGGCCCGCGCAGTTCAACGGACCGCCGGTCAGTGCTTGGCGTACTGGTTCATGTTCTCGGGCGTCACGAGCTCGAACGGCACGTTCACGTAGCGGTCGACCGGCTGCTTCTTCGCGAGCTTCAGCGCGGCGGCCACCGACTGCGCGCCCTGCCCGATCGCGTTCTGGTACACCGACACCTTCAGCTCGCCGGCCTTCATCGCCGCGAGCCCGTCCGGCGTCGCGTCGATGCCGGCGACGACCGTCTTCGGCGTCAGCTTGCGCGCGGCCTTCAGCGCGTTGATCGCACCGATCGCCATCTCGTCGTTGTTCGACACGATCGCGTCGAACTTGGTCCCGGAGCTCAGCCAGTTCATCGTGATGTCCTGGCCCTGCGTGCGGCTCCACTTGCCTTCGCGCTTGTCGACGATCTTCATGCCCGCGCAGTCCTTGGTCGCGATCACGTCCTCGATGTCCTTGGTGCGGGCACGCGCCGATTCGTTGGACAGCTCGCCCATCAGCACGAGAATGTCGCCCTTGCCGCCGAGCAGCTTGCACACCTGGCGCGCCTGCAGCGTGCCCGACTGCTTTTCGTCGGACGCGACGACCGCGACGCCGGCCGGCAGCTTGTCGAAATCGACCGGCTTGCGGTTGACGTAGACCAGCGGGATCTTCGCGGCCGTCACCATCTTCGTGATCTTCGGCGTCGCGTCGGTATCGACCGGGTTCACGATGATCGCGTCGACCTTCTGCGCGATCATGTTCTGGACCTGGCTCAACTGCTTGCCGACGTCGTTGCCGCCGTCCTCGATCTGCACGGTCACGCCGTCCTTCTTCGCCGAATCGGCGATGCTGTTGCGCAGGATGGTCAGGAACGTGTCGTCGAACGACGCCATCGTTACGCCGATCTTCTCGGCATGCGCGAGCGGCGCAGCCAGGATCGCGGCGGCCGCGACGGCCATCAGCTTGGTCTTCATGATCAATCTGTCTCCTCATCTCCGGGGGGCGGAAGACGGCGCGTTGCGCGCCGCCGGGCCGAGTCCGATACGGACTGAAGCATCCGGATGGAACTGTAGATCACTTCCTCGAACATTTGGAAATTTATTTCTACGTGATTTCACCTAGGGAACTGGATTTCCAAAAAGTCTAGACTGCGTCCGTAGCCCGATTCCCCGCGGCAGGCAGTCCCGCGTCGTGCAGCGCACGTCACGGCGTGCGGCCAGAGGATCGGTCCCCCAATCCGCCGGCAACGTCGACCGCCGGCCGCGAGCGTGACACGTGATATGAGCCAGCTGAACTTTCCGAGTGACCGCCCCATCGATCTCGCCTGCCTCGGCCGCGTGGCCGTGGATCTCTATGCGCAGCAGTACGGCAGCCGCCTCGAAGATGCCCGCAGCTTCCAGATGTATCTCGGCGGCTCGTCGGGCAACGTCGCGTTCGGCGTCGCGCGGCTCGGGCTGAAGACCGCGATGATTTCGCGCGTCGGCGACGAACAGATGGGCCGCTTCCTGCGCGAGACGCTCGAGCGCGAAGGCTGTGACACGAGCCAGCTGCAGACCGACCGCGAGCGCCTCACCGCGCTGGTGCTGCTCGGGCTGAAGGATCGCGACACGTTCCCGCTGCTGTTCGTGCGCGAGAACTGCGCGGACATGGCCGTGCGCGCCGACGAGATCCGCGAGGACTTCATCGCCGGCTGCCGGGCGCTGGCGATCACCGGCACGCACCTGTCGACGCCGGGCACGCGCGAGGCGTCGCTGACCGCGCTCGGCTACGCGCGCCGCCACGGCGTCGTGCGGATCCTCGACATCGACTACCGGCCCGTGCTGTGGGGGCTGACCGCACGCGGCGCGGGCGAGAACCGTTACGTGCCGGACGCGCAGGTCACGCGGCAGCTGCAGCAGGTGCTCGGCGAATTCGACCTGCTGGTCGGCACCGAGGAGGAATTCCTGATCGCGGGCGGCGTGCCGCACGACCTGATCGGGTCGCTGCGGGCCGTGCGCGCGATCACGAACGCGACGCTGGTCGTCAAGCGCGGCGCACTCGGCTGCTGCGTGATCGAAGGCGACATTCCGACCGGCATCGACGCCGCGCCGACGTTCGTCGGCGAACGCGTCGAGGTGCTCAACGTGCTCGGCGCGGGCGACGCGTTCCTGTCGGGCCTGCTGTCGGGGCTGCTGCGCGGCGGCGACTGGGCCGAATCGACGCGCCTCGCGAATGCGTGCGGCGCGATCGTCGTGTCGCGCCATGCATGCTCGGCCGCGATGCCGACGCCGGCCGAACTCGCGCACTGGTTCGACGGCAGCCGCAATCCGGCGGTCGATGCCGACCGCACGCTCGCGCACCTGCATCGCGTAACGGTGCCGCGCCGCGAATGGGACGACCTGTGCGTGATGGCGTTCGACCACCGCAGCCAGTTCTACGAACTCGCGGTGCAGGCCGGCGCGGATGAAGCGCGCATCAGGACGCTGAAGCGCCTGCTCGTGCGCGCGGTCGAGCAGGTCGAGCGCGAGCGCCGGATCGAAGGCCACGTCGGCGTGCTGATCGACGGCGGCGCCTACGGCAGCGACGCGCTCGCGTCGGCCACCGGGCGCGGCTGGTGGGTCGGCCGCCCGGTCGAGCTGCCGGGCTCGCGGCCGCTGCGGTTCGACGAGACGCGCTCGGTCGGCTCGTCGCTCACGCACTGGCCGACCGAACAGGTCGTGAAATGCCTCGTCCACTACCACCCCGACGACGACGTCGACCTGCGCGTCGAGCAGGAGCAGCGCGTGCTGGAACTGTGGGAAGCCACCCGCGCCAGCGGCAACGAGCTGCTGCTCGAGATGATTCCGCCGCGCGCGGTCACGCCGGCCGGCACCGAGGACGACGCGGTGCTGCGCACGATCGCGCGCTTCTACAACCTCGGCGTGAAGCCCGAATGGTGGAAGCTCACGCCGCTGAGCGCGGACGGCTGGACGCGGCTCGCCGCGCTGATCGCCGAGCGCGACCCGCATTGCCGCGGCGCGGTGATCCTCGGGCTGAACCAGCCGCTGCAATACCTCGTCGACAGCTTCCGCGCGGCGACCAACCCGATCGTCAAGGGCTTCATGGTCGGGCGCACGCTGTGGGCCGACGCGTCGCTGAACTGGTTCGCGGGCCGCATCGACGACCAGGCGCTGATCGACGAAGTCGCCGGCAACTTCACGCAACTGGTCGACGCATGGCTGGGCCGCCGTGCGGCCGCGCGCGCCGCCGCCGCGGCCTGATGCCCGTGCCCGTGACGACCACCCGACTCCTCTCTATCGACCGACGATGACCCACACCGTGAGACTGACCGTCAGCCAGGCGCTCGTGCGCTACCTGGCCGCCCTGCGCGCCGAAGTCGTCCAGCCCGACGGCCGCACCGACATCCTGCCGTACTGCGGCGGCGTATTCGCGATCTTCGGCCACGGCAACGTGGCCGGGCTCGGCGAAGCGCTGCATGCCGAGCGGGACCGGCTGCCGACGTTCCGCGCGCACAACGAACAGGGGATGGCCAACGCGGCCGTCGCGTTCGCGAAAGCGCATTTCCGCCAGCGGATGATGGCCGCGACGTCGAGCATCGGCCCCGGCGCGACCAACATGCTGACCTCCGCCGCGCTCGCGCACGTCGGCCGGCTGCCGCTGTTGCTGCTGCCCGGCGACGTGTTCGTGTCGCGGCTGCCCGACCCCGTGCTGCAGCAGGTCGAGGATTTCGAGCAGGGCGACGTCAGCGCGAACGACTGCTTCCGGCCCGTGACGCGCTACTTCGACCGCATCACGTCGCCCGAGCAACTGCTCGTCGCGCTGCCGCGTGCGATCCAGGTGATGACCGATCCCGCGCAGTGCGGCCCCGTCTGTCTCGCGCTGCCGCAAGACGTGCAGACCTTCGCGTACGACTGGCCCGAGGATTTCTTCGCGCCGCCGGTGATCCGGATGCGCCGGCCGCCGGCCGACGCGCTCGAACTCGCCGACGCCCTCGACGTGCTGAAGGCCGCGAAGAAACCGCTGATCGTGGCCGGCGGCGGCGTGCTGTACAGCCAGGCGTGGGACGCGCTGCGCGCGTTCGCCGACACGCACGGCGTGCCGGTCGCCGAATCGCAGGCCGGCAAGGGCAGCCTCGCGTGGGATCACCCGCTGAACCTCGGATCGATCGGCGTGACGGGCTCGCCCGCCGCGAACCGCGCGGCCGCGCAGGCCGAAGTCGTGTTCGCGGTCGGCACGCGGCTGCAGGATTTCACGACCGGCTCGCATGCGCTGTACGGCGACGCGACGCTGCTGAGCCTGAACGTGCAGCCGTTCGACGCGGGCAAGAAACGCGGCCGGCAACTGATCGCCGACGCACGCACGGGCCTCGGCCAGCTGTCGGGCGCGCTGGCCGGCTGGCACGCCGATCCCGCGTGGACGGCCGCGAACCGCGACCAGGCCGCCGCGTGGAACGCGCGCGTGACCGAGCTGACGACGCGCATCCCGAAGGACACGCTGCCGTACGACGCGGAAGTGATCGGCGCGGTGCGCGACTCCGCGGCCGACGCGGGACGCGACAGCGCACGCGACGACCTCGTCGTCTGCGCGGCCGGCACGCTGCCGGCCGAGCTGCACAAGCTGTGGCGCAGCGGCGTGCCGGGCAACTATCACATGGACTATGCGTACTCGTGCATGGGCTACGAAGTGGCGGGCGGCCTCGGCGCGAAGCTCGCCCGGCCCGAGCGCGAGGTGATCGTGATCGTCGGCGACGGCTCGTACATGATGCTCAACGCGGAGCTCGCGACGTCCGTGATGCTCGGCCGCAAGCTGATCGTCGTGATCCTCGACAACCGCGGCTACGGCTGCATCGAGCGGCTGCAGCTGAACTGCGGCGGCGCGAGCTTCAACAACATGCTCGACGACTGCGTGCCCGAAGGCGGCGAACGCTCGACGATCGACTTCGCGATGCATGCGCGCGCGATGGGCGCCGAAGCCGTGCACGTGCGCGACATCGTCGAATTGCGCCACGAGATGAAGCGCGCCCGCGCGGCGAGGAAGAGCCAGGTGCTCGTGATCGACACCACCCACCGGCGCACGACCGACGACGGCGGCGCGTGGTGGGAAGTCGCGGTGCCGCAGGTATCCGCACGCGCCGGCGTCGACGCGGCGCACCGCGCGTATCTCGACGCGAAAACCCGGCAGCGGCGCTGACCGCGCCCGCCGCCCGCTAAAGCACCCGACAAGAACACCCTCCGAACCAAGGAAGCAAGTCATGAGCTGGAACGTCCGCATCGGCATCAATCCCCTGTCGTGGATGAACGACGACCTGCCGTCGCTCGGCGGCGAGACGCCGCTCGAAACGGCGCTGAAGGAAGGCGCCGAAATCGGCTATGCGGGCTTCGAGCTCGGCAACAAGTTTCCGAAGACGGGCCCCGCACTGAAGGCGAAGCTCGCCGAATTCGGCCTCGTGTGCGTGTCCGGCTGGTATTCGGGCTTCCTCGCGGAAGTCGAACCGGGCATGAGCGACGCCGAGGCGGTCGCGGCCGAAATCGAGCGCTGCCGCGCGCACCTGACGAAGCTGCAGTTCAACGACGTGAAGGTCGTGGTCTATGGCGAATGCGCGGGCACGATCCAGGGCAGCATCGACACGCCGGTCGCGAAACGGCCGCGTTTCGTCGACGACGACGCCTGGCGACGCTACGCGGCACGCCTCGACGCGTTCGGCGCGCACCTGCTCGACACGTACGGGATCAAGCTCGCCTACCATCACCACATGGGCGCGTACGTCGAGTCGCCCGACGACGTCGACCGGCTGATGGCGCTGACCGACCCGACGAAGGTGTTCCTGCTGTTCGATACCGGCCACGCGTATTTCGGCGGCGCGGCCGACCCCGTCGCGCTGCTGAAGAAGCACGTGTCGCGCGTCGCGCACGTGCATTGCAAGGACGTGCGGCCGCAGGTCGTCACGCAGGCGCGCAACGACGGCTGGAGCTTCCTGAACGGCGTGATCAACGGCACGTTCACGGTGCCGGGCGACGGCGCGCTCGATTACGACGCGACGCTGCGCACGCTGAAGGACGCCGGCTACGAAGGCTGGCTCGTCGTCGAGGCCGAGCAGGATCCGGCCGTCGCGCCGAGCTATGCGTATGCGAAAAAGGGCTACACGTCGCTGCGCGCGATCGTCGACCGGTTGAGTGCGTGAGCGATTGAGCCCCCTTCCATTGCGGAGCCCCACCCCATGACGATTTCTCCCCTGCTGGTCAAGGCATCCGCCGACCGCGAAATCTGCAACGTCACGCCCGAGTCGGCCGGCTGGAAGCATGTCGGCTTTCGCGCGCTGCGCCTGAAGGCCGGCGACACGGAAACGCTCGACACCGGCACGCGCGAGCTGTGCGTCGTCGTGCTGACGGGCACGGTGCGCGCCGAAGTCGACGGCGCAACCCACGATGCGCTCGGCAAGCGCGACAGCGTCTTCGAAGAGGTGTCGCCGGACGCGCTGTACGTGCCGGGCGGCAAGACCGTCACGCTGGTCGCGACGCGCGACGCGGAAATCGCGTTGTGCACCGCGCCCTACGCAAGCGGCGACAAGCCCGTGCAACGCCTCGACGGCGAACGGATGCGCCGCTCGGTGCGCGGGCAAGGCACCAACACGCGCTACGTGTGCGACATCCTGATGGGCGACAACCCGGCGGCCGACCGGCTGCTCGTGGTCGAAGTCGTCACGCCTGCCAGCCATTCGAGCAGCTATCCGCCGCACAAGCACGATCGCGACGCGGCGCCCGACGAGACGTCGCTCGAGGAAACCTACTATCACCGGATCGATCCGCCGCAGGGTTTCGCGTTCCAGCGCGTGTACACGGACGACCGCAGCCTCGACGAAGCGTGCGCGGTCGAGAACCACGACGTCGTGATGGTGCCGCGCGGTTACCACCCGGTCGTCGCGCCGCACGGCTACAACCTGTACTACCTGAACGTGATGGCCGGGCCGAGCCGCGCATGGGCGTTCAAGAACGATCCCGCGCACGAATGGATGATCGACGCGGCGCCGAAGCGCTGAGCGCAAGACGGGCGAGCGCGCGGCCCGTCGCGGTGCGATACCCGCGCGCAATCCGCATTTGCGACGACACGGAGCCGCCATGGTGACGATCTTTCCGCGCCTCGATCACGCGCCCTTCGACGAAGGCGCGCGCGAAACGGCGTTGCCGCGCTTCAATGCCGACGTCGCGCGCCGGCTCGGGGAAATCGCGGTCAACATCGCGTCGCGCCGCGGGCTGCCGATCGCGGTCGGCATCGTCGGCAAGGCGCCGCTGTTCTACTGCGCGCTCGACGGCAGCGGCGCGCGCGACAACGACGCGATCCGCCGCCGGCAGAACACGGTGCTGCGCTTCGGCCTGAGCTCACTCGAAGTCGGCGCGCGCTTCCGGCACGCCGGCTGGTCGCTGCAGTCGCAGGGGCTGTCGGACGACGACTATGCGCTCGACGGCGGCGGCGTACCGTTACGCGTCGCCGGCGCCGGCATCGTCGGTGCGATGACGATCGCCGGACTCGAGTCCGAACGCAACCACGCGCTCGTCGTCGAGAGCCTGCGCTGGCACGTCGGCGCGAACGCGCTGGCGATGATCGCGTAACCGCGCGGCCGGCCCGTGCGGGCCGATGCCGCGCGTGGCGCGATCAGTTCAACCCGCCGCTCACGACGAGGTGCTCGCCGGTCATCCAGCGTGCATCGTCCGAGGCGAGGAACACGGCGACCGACGCGATGTCGTTCGGCTCGCCGAGACGGCCGAGCGGCGTCTCGCCGAGCACCTGCTTTTCGAGATCGGAGCCGATGATACCCGCGCTGTGCGTGCCTTCGGTCACGATCATGCCCGGGTTGATCGCGTTCACGCGGATCTTGCGCGGGCCGAGTTCGAGCGCGAGCACGCCGGTGATCGCGTCGACCGCGCCCTTCGTGCCGCTGTACACGGCGCTCGCCGGCGGCGTGATGCTGGTCACCACCGAGCTGATGTTGATGATGCTCGCGCCTTCGCCGAGATGCTTGACGGCCGCCTGCGTCGTCAGCAGCACACCGAACACGTTCGTGTCGAACTGCCGGCGGTAGTGTTCCTCGGTGATCGCCTCGATCGGCGCGAATTCGTACACGCCGGAATTGTTGACGAGCACGTCGAGACGGCCGTACGTATCGATCGCCGTATCGACGATGCGCTGCGCGTCGGCGGCCTTCGCCACGTCGCCGCCGACCGCGACCGCGCGGCCGCCCGCCTCGACGATCGCGCTCACGACCGCGTCGGCGCCGGCCTTGCTGCTCGCGTAATTGACGACGACCGACGCGCCTTCCGCGGCCAGTGCCTTCGCGATGGCCGCGCCGATGCCCTTCGATGCGCCCGTGACGATCGCTACCTTGTTTGCCAGCTTGCTCATGATTTCATTCCTCGGTCAGAAGACATTCGATGGTGGGCGCCGATGCCGCGTTGCCGCGGCGACCGGCATGACTGGCAATGTACGGCGCGTCGCGGCGGCGATAAAGCGGCCCGACACGAATTGACTGGCGGCGTTTGCCGAACAATCGATCGCGCGCGGTCAGCCGGCACTCAGCCATGCGTCGGCGACCTCGCCGCCCAGATCGTCGAGCGCGCCGTCGTAGACGATCTGTCCCCGCCCCATCACCGCGACCCGCCGCGCGAGCCGCGGCGCGAACTGCAGGCGCTGCTCGATCAGCACGATCGCGACGCCGTCGGCCTGCAGCGCGGCGAGGCAGGCACCGACCTCGTCGACCGCGAGCGGCGCGAGCCCCTCGGCCGGCTCGTCGACGATCAGCACCCGCGGGCGGCCCGCCAGGGCCCGCACCAACGCGAGCACCTGCTGCTCGCCGCCCGACAGCCGCCCCGCTTTCACGTCCGCGCGTGCGGCCAGCAGCGGAAAGCGGTCGAACAGGCGGTCGAGCGCCGCGCGTTCGGCCGGGCCGCGTGCGCCGCGCAATCCGAGCCGCAGGTTGTCGCGTACCGTCAGCAGCGGGAACACGTCACGGCTTTCGGCCACGTAAGCCACGCCGCGCCGTGCGATCTCGAACGTACGCGCGCCCGCGCATTCGGCGCCCGCGATGCGCACCGACCCGGCCGTGCGCACGAGCCCCATCACGGCCTTCGCGAGTGTCGAGCGGCCCGAGCCGTTGCGGCCGAGCAGCGCGAGCGTCTCGCCCGGCGCGAGCGCGAGATCGACGCCGTCGAGCACGGGCTGCAATCCGTACCACGCGCGCAGGCCGCGAATGTCGAGCAGTGCGTTCATGCGCGGCCTTCGCCCAGGTACGCGGCACGCACGCGCGGATCGGCGCGGATCGTATCGGGCGCACCGGTCGCGACGACCGCGCCGCGGACGAGCACCGTGATGCGTTCGGCGAAACCGAACACCGCATCCATGTCGTGCTCGATCATCAGCACCGTGCGGCCCTGCGTCGTCGCGCGGATCAGCGCGATCATCCGCGCCGCCTGCGCGCGGCTCATGCCGGCCGTCGGCTCGTCGAGCAGCAGCGTGCGGGCGCCGCTCGCGAGCGCGATTCCGAGATCGAGCGCGCGCTGTTCCGCGTAGCTCAGTTCGGCGGCCGGCGTGTCGCGCCGCGCCTCGAGCCCGATGTCGCGCAGCACGCGCGCGGCCGCGAGATCGATCGCCGCCGATTCGCGCAGCCGGTTCCACCAGCGCCGCCGTTCGGCCGGCGCATGCAGCGCCGCGCAACGCAGGTTGTCGAACACGGTCAGCCGCGCGAACGCGCTCGTTTGCTGGAAACTGCGGCCGACGCCGAGGCGGCTCGCGACGACGGGCCCGCGCCCGCGCAGGTCGACGCCGTGCAGCACGACACGCCCGCGCGTCGGCCGTACCGCACCGGCAATCACGCCGAACAGCGTCGACTTGCCCGCGCCGTTCGGCCCGATCAACGCATGGCGCTCGCCGGCCGCGATGCTCAGTTCGACGCCGTCGAGCACGGTCTGCGCGCCGAAGCGCTGCACGACGCCCTGCAGCGCGATCGCATTGCCGTTCATCGCACGTCCTCCCGCTTGCCGGCCCGCGCGAACCGCGCGCGCCAGCCCCACAGCAGCGTGCCGATGCCGGCCGCCGAGCACGCGACGGCCCAGCCGGCCGGCGTATCGGCGTCGATGCCCCATGCGCCGAACGCGAGGCCCGTGCCGTCGTCCCGCGCGAAGCGCCACGCATAACCGAGCTCGCCCGCGCAGACGATCGCGACGGCCCAGAACACGCACGCGCCGAGCGCGCACAGCATGCGCCACCGCTCGGGCGCCGGCGCATCGCGCCGCATCGCATGCACGAGCGCCTGCGCGATGCCCGCGAGCCCGCGCGGCGCGGCCACGACGATCGCGACGAACAGCACGCCGAGATACAGCGCCCACGCGCGCGACACGCCCGCGACACCGATGCTCAGCGCGGTCAGCACCGCGGCGCCGGCCGCGGGCCCGAAGAACGCGCCGGTACCGCCGATCACCGCGGCGATCAGCACGGTCGCCGAGCGCGCCATCGACACGCTGTCGGGCGTCGCGATCTCGATGTCGATCAGCGTCAACGTGCCCGCGATGCCCGCGAAGAACGACGCGCAG